>JAYENH010000736.1:0-2001 GCA_034721995.1 Bacteroidota bacterium | reverse complement strand
AATAGGCGGTCATGTCAGTCCTGGTTCTCTTGCCAATAAGATTCGACTTTGCCCAATATGTCGCTCCTACCGGAGCTTTAAAATGTTTCGCCAATTACTTCTATAAATATCTGACTCCTACGGAGTCGTGCTTTGTTTGATGTATGATAAGTCAATAATTAAAAGTTCCGTAGGAACGATATATTTATAGAAACAGAAATAGCCATGTACATAAGCTCCGTAGGTGCGAAATAATTATTGAGACTGAAAAAGTGTCAACTACTTTTTGTGGTTTATGAAAAATGCCAAGAAAAACTGTGCTTTTCCTTTATTTCTGCATTATGCTATTTTTTCAAAACACTCATTTACAAAAGTGAAATAGAGATTTGAAAAAATCGAAAGCCCTGGTCTTTAAACTAATAATGGCTACAATTAAATATCAGACTCATAATTTATCAATAATTTTATTCATTATTTCAGTTGCCTTGCCTTGTAAAAAAATATTGGTGATAATGTTTGTATAGTTTGATGGTTCAATATTTATCTCAATTATGGTTTTACCATTTTTGTATGCTTCAATAGGGATATTTGATGCGGGCATAATTTCGCCTGTTGTGCCAATTACAAGAAAAACATCTGCATTATAAATTTCGGCATAAGAATTTGATTGGGCCGGCTCGGGAATTTGTTCGCCAAAAAAAATAAAATCGGGTTTTAATAAGGAACCACATGAAGTACATTTTGGTGGCAATATATCCATATTTACATTTTCGACTTTGTGTATTTTGGAACATTTAGTACAGATTAAATCTCTTGAATTTCCATGAAATTCATATACCTGATTGCTACCAGCTTCCTGATGAAGGCCATCAATGTTTTGGGTGATAATTGATTGAAGTAATCCCATTTGTTCTAATTTGCATAAAGCTTTATGGGCATGGTTAGGTTTGGCTTTCCCAAAAAAATCATAGAATATATGTTTTATTAATTTCCACGATTGTTCTGGTCTGCTGTGAAAATAATTAATGTCAAGAAATTCAGGGTTAAACTTGCTCCACAGGCCGTTTTCACCTCTAAATGGAGGTATTCCGCTTTCCACAGAAATACCCGCGCCGGTAAAAGCTGTTGTACGCTTCGATTTTAATATGAGGTCAACAGCTTTTTCAATATTCGTATTTAATAAATTATTATCCATAATTTTAATTCTTTTTTAATAATCTATAATAAAAATAGTAAAACATTTTCAAACCAATGATAGTCAAAGTTTAACTGTAATAAAGCTATTCTATTTTAGACTACCCTGATAAAGTTAGACAATATTGATTTATGACATCTTCGCCCTCCATATTAGCGAGGTAGGGTTTGTTTTTCTCCTTATAAAACGGGACTAAACTGTGTCAGCTATTTTTTATCCGGTATTAGATAGTGCCTGTCCAATTTTAAATAACTCATAATACTTTTAACAATAAACTTCCAAATAGTACGGCAAATACAATCCCAAGAAAAAAGCTTATGGACTGGAGGGCAAGAAACATATTGCACAGTTTGTAATTATTGGTTACCGAAAGTATTAAAAATCGTGTAAGCAAACCAATAAAAATGGCGATCCCAAAAGCAATCCAGCTCCAGACAAGGTAATTCGAAATACAAACACAAATACTGCGTAATTCTTCAAATTGTAGAACAGCAACAAAAAGTGTTATCAGGATAAATGCTGACGAAAGGATACTTTGTAATCGTATTGATTCGAAAGCAAACTTCATTTTACTATAATTGGATTTCATAATATAAAGAGTTTTAACCTTGATTATTCATGATTATTATGATTGACTTGATTCTGAATTACTATATTCAAATTGAGTAAACATTCTCTTTTTCGTATTCAGTAAATTAAATAGTGCCTGCACGAAAACTCCTGTTTTTAAAAGTCTCTGATAAGAAAGCGTCAAGAACAAGGCTTGTGAAATCTTTAAACTCAGGAGTTTACTTTTGTAAATGACTGAGTTTAAAGATGAGCATAAC
>JAYENH010000735.1:0-2004 GCA_034721995.1 Bacteroidota bacterium | reverse complement strand
TGGGTCGATGACCCAGGATGATGTGGATTCGGTATTTCATTATCTCGAAAATGTAACATTGAACGATCCAACAATGGGGATTGTTGAAATGGATTCGACTTATTTTGGGCCAATTCCTGATGAACTTGACAACGACCCCAAAGTGATATTTTTCTTCTCTGCCCTGGGTTCGTTTGCCGGATCGGTTTTCGACGGGTATTTCTCGCATTTCAACCAACTTACCGAACTCGAGGCACAACTTACAGGCGACCACAGTAACGAGTGTGAAATGCTGTATATGAGCTGCCATCCGGTTGATCCGACCAGCTACATCAACTTGTCGGTTTTGACACACGAGCTTCAACACCTTATACATTTTGGCTTAGACGAAAACGAAGAAACCTGGCTTAACGAAGGATGCTCGGAATATGCCATGGTGCTTTTTGGGATGCCCGACCCTATTACTCAGTTTCCTTCCGAACCAAACGATAACCTTATTTCATGGGATCAGCATTGGTCCGATTACGTGCAAACCATGTTGTTCACAACTTATCTGGCGGAGCAAACCTCCGGCCCTGCTTTTATTACACAGCTCGTGGCGAATCCGTTGAATAGTGTTGCCAGTATCGATAACACATTAATATCATTGGGGTTCTCGATTTCATTTACTGATATATTTATTAGATGGACTATTGCAAATTATATCAACGATACAAGCGTATTGAATGGGATTTATGGATATAGTGCACTGGATTTGCCAGTGTTTAATATCGAAAATTACGCAACAAACCTACCCTTTTCACATTCAAACAATTTGGACAATTGTGCTGCACATTATTTTAAATTGTCAGATAGTTTTACGAATAACCTGAATATAAAATTCACATTTAGCCAGGGTAGCGAGTGGGCTTTAAATCTAATTGCCTACGAGGGGCAAACAGCAAAAGAGGTAATCCCTTTTACCGGCGACAGTATTAGTTTCGCTCAACCCTCATCCTATAGTTTAGATAAACTTATTCTTGTTGTTACCAACACTGAAGTTGCCACAAGCGATAAGGATTATTCATTCGAAATTGATGAAGGCAATCCTTTTGAAATTACCTCTGTTATTGCTGATGAAAACAATTTCGAGGTTTATCCAAACCCGGTTACACAAAACTCCACAATTTATTTAAGCCTGAAAAAAGAAGATAATGTTTTAGTTGACGTTTTTTCTTCTGATGGCAAGCTGATAAAAAATATAATTAGCTCGAAACTCAAATCAGGAAACCACTCATTCAATTTGAATATTCCTGAATTGAAACAAGGAGTATATTTTATTACACTGAAAACCGATAATAGAATCGCGACTAAGCGAATCGTTGTAGTTGAGTAGTTTATCCGGAGGAATGTAAATTCATGTTTTCACCATTATTTTTTGAGCATTTTTCATATATCAACAAAAGTAGTTGACACCTTTTTCTCTGTGAAACTCCGTATTTTTTCTCCGTTTACCTCTGTGGTTGAATTTCATATTTCTATTAACCACAGAGTTATACCGAGTTTTGCACAACTTGTCCGGCCTGTCTTTCGCGGGAGAGTTTCACAGAGGAGGGAAATTTGCATTTTAAAAGAAGTGTAAACCAAGAAATGAAAGATGCCGTTTTATGAGCGGATACGAATGTGAAACAAAGCGAAACTGTTCTAACAGGGCCAATTGTCCGATCCAGAGCATAAACCTACCACGAATAGTAGCTTTCTCGAATATAGTGAATATATGGCGAAATCATATTTTGAGGTGCTGGCAAAAATGTTATTTGTCAAATAATTATTATGATATAAATCCTGAAAGGATGACATGTAATAGCATAGGGTGCAGCGAAGCGAAACCCTATGATAGTAACAAACATTTTACAAAAGGGCTGAAAGCCCGACAGGTTATAGAAAATGTAGTTTGTGACTGCAAAAAACATGTCAACCTTTCAGATACTTGATCATCTGTTTTTGCATTCAATAGGGTTTCGTTACACTACAGCCTATGCTTTT
>JAYENH010000734.1:0-2008 GCA_034721995.1 Bacteroidota bacterium | reverse complement strand
GCTTCATAATAGGCGGGTTATTCTCGCTTTTGAAATAGTTATAAAAAACTCTATTGATTCAAATCTCCACATTATACAATTTTAAAAAACATGTACCTTTAACCAATTACAAATTTGTCTGAATAGCCTCAACTGGATTTAAACGTGAGGCCATCCATGCGGGCATAAAGCCGGCAATAATACCTATTGCAATTGAGATTCCCACACCAGTGCTAATATTCTCAAAACTAAGGGTAAAATTCATTTCAATTTGATGATTGGCAATTTGAACCCCAATAAATATCAGCAATAAACCAACAATACCACCTAATAATGCAAGAATTACCGACTCGAATAAAAACTGGGTCAGGATGAAATAATTTTTTGCTCCCATAGCCTTTTCTATACCAATAATATTTGTGCGTTCGCGCACCGACACAAACATTATGTTGGCTATCCCAAACGCACCCACAAGTATTGAGAACCCGCCTATAATAGTCCCTGCAAGGTTAATAATTCCAAATACGCTTTCGAATTGGCGGATAATCAAACTGGCCCGGTTTAATGCAAAATTATTTTCGGCAATTGGTTTTAACCGGCGAATAGACCGCAAAATGCCGGTGAGTTCATCCATAAGTTCCTGAATGCCGATGCCATCTTTTGCTTTAACCATGATAAAAGCGGTAATAAGCTTGCTCTTAAAATCGAAAATTGTACGGCCAAAATAAACAGGTAAAAGCACCACCCTGTCGAGAGATTGCCCTATACCTTTTCCTTCTTTTTTAAACACACCAATAACCCTTACCTTATTCCCTTTTAGTTTTATAACCTGGCCAACAGGGTTTAAACCGCCAAACATGTTTTCGGCAATATCGGCACCAATAATAGCAACATTACGCCCGGTACCCGATTCGAGATTTGAGAAATACCGGCCTTCGGAAATATCGAAAAACCAGATTTTATCATACTCGTGCGAGGCACACATTGTGGCTACACTTTCCATCGAATTGTGCCGGAATTGTATTGTTGATGAGGTTGAAACAACAAAGGCCGCGTTTTGGGCTTTCTTGCTTCGCTTTACAATTTGATCGAGTTCGTCGAGTGTGGTTTTTGGGCGTTGAAAAAATTTCCACCAGGGTAAATCGGCCGAAAAAGACCAGGGAAAACGCTGGACATATACAACATCATCGCCCAGCGATTCGATACTTGTACGGATGCTGCCCTCGAGTGAATCGATTATGGTAAACACCGAGATAATTGCAAATATCCCAATGGTAATTCCCAACAGCGAAAGTAAAGTTCTTAATTTGTTAACGATAAGAGAATTGTATCCGAAAAAAAGACTCTCTTTTAAAAGTCGTAATATTAGCATTGCTACTTTATTTTATCATGATAAATTAGTTTTCAGTCCATCAGTATAAGGACCTCCGACTCTCCTTAATTTACTATCATCTTTTTAATTATACTGCGTTGTTCCGAAACAAGCGAAAATAAATAAATCCCCGGTTTCAGTCCATAACTTTTGGCATCGAATTCAACAATATGCCTTCCGAACGAGCGTGTTTCATTTTCGATTAAAGAAACTAATTCCTGTCCATAAACATTTAATATTTTCAGGCTAATTTTCGATTCCCTGAAAAGCTTATATTTTATGTTGGTTTTGGTTGAAAATGGATTTGGATAATTCTGATACAGGCTGAATTCGGCTTGTTCAAAAGATTCTATTCCAATAGTCTGTACATCAATTAGTGCTGTCCAAACACTTAATTCTGAATTATGAAGGCGTGTCCAAATAGGACGTACAATATTATCGAAAGCCGTAACATTATTATAATCGCCAAAAAAAACATTCGGATTGGGCACGAAAGGAGATTCCGAAATTTGGAAATTTTCGAAGCTTTGCCCACCATCTTTCGATACTGCCATAAAAACATCGGTTAGGTTATCGTTATAATTTCGACGGTCGTAAAAAACAAACCATAAAAAACCTGTTGCCTGGTCTAATGCCATCCAGGTTAGGAATTGATGA
>JAYENH010000733.1:0-2016 GCA_034721995.1 Bacteroidota bacterium | reverse complement strand
TATTCTGGATATGGAGTAACGGGAAATACTTTTTATCCCTCAATTGCCGGCCTGGGCGAGTTTTGGATTAGCTACACTTTTGTTGACAGTATCACTAATTGTTCAAATCAGGATTCAACCTTAATAAAAGTCTACGACCCAATAGGGATTGAAGAACTGGAAAACAGCAAAGTAAAACTGTTTCCCAATCCGGGCACGGGCGATTTTGTTTTAACAGGAACAAACCTGCAATCGGTACAAATTAAAACCCTTGCAGGGAAATTGATAAAAGAAGTGGTGATAAAAGATCGCTCAGAAATACATTTTAACCTGAAGGGACAAGCCAAAGGATTTTATTTTGTTCATATTGTCAATGATAATACTCAAATAAGGAGGCTTTTGATTTTGTTGTAAAAATTATTGTTTTATTTGAGAATCCAGACTTCGTTAGTTTTGGCTGTTTGAATTTTACAATTAATTCAATGGGCTATCTATCGGATTTGAAAGGATGGCGACAATTTTTATTTTGTTAATCATAAAGACTAAAATCCCAAAGAGATGACATGTAAAAGCACAGGCTTACTCTCGCCGTCGGCGAGGTCCACCCTGTGCTGATACATATCGGAGCTTCGCCCCTTTAAAAAAAGCCAGCCCCCTTAAATCGCTGATAGCTATCGGATATAATTTAGCTTTCAGCCCGTTGCACTTAATTTAAACTTTGTAAAGTAGAATTAATTAAATATTAAAATATTAGTTTACCAATATTATCAATTTTAATAATCAGAACGTTAGAAATTGCAATTATTAATTATTTAGTATAAAATATTTTGGGTCGAGATGTAACAAATGGCAGATATATTATTGCAAATATATTTTAATATTTGTATTCAAGTACTCGCTTGCTACTTTGAAAAATAAAACACAAATCCAATAATAGACTAATCAATAATTATTTATGAACAGTAATTTGCATTTGGATAATATTCAAAATCATAAAATATATCTTTTATTTGCAATTTTGTACTGATTATATCTTTGCAATATGTATAAACCTGTCTTACATTTTGTTATATCGCATTTGAAATGTTAAATAATTGCATCAAATAAAAAAGTTTTGTATATTGTGCCAATCTGTATTAGGAAATGGTTTAGCAATTCAATAATATAAAGGATATGGCATCACTGAATTTACGACAGGGCCTGCTTGGCAAAAGGCTGGCAGCCCATCTTTTGCGCAGGGCAAGCTACAATTTTACTCCTGCGCGCATTGCAGAATTTGCATCGAAAACCGCCGGTCAGGCTGTCGACGAGCTTTTCAACATTCCTCCACTTGTGCACCCAGAAGGCCCGATTAATTACGTTGATGGAGTGCATCCCTGGTTGACTGTCGATCCATACGCAAACAATCCCGACAACGGTACCAGACAAATCAGGGCTGTGCAGTTGTGGATTTTTAATGAGTTAATGCATGATAATTCAATCAGGCATAAGTTGAGCATGTTTTTACATTCAATATTTATTACGGGAAGCGATACCGACTGGCGATATTTCGACCATTGGCGACTTATATTAATGTACTCGACTGGAAACATAAAGGAGTTTTCGTACAAAGTAACCCTCGATAACAAAATGCTCCGTTATTTAGATAATTATGTAAATTACCGAAACAGCCCTAACGAAAACTATGCCCGTGAGTTTATGGAGCTTTTTACTATTTTAAAAGGTGAACAAATCCAAACCGGGAATTATACAAATTACAGCGAGCACGACATAACAATGTCTGCCCGTGTACTCTCCGGTTTTCGACAATCGGTTTTCGATAACAAAGACCCCGAAACCGGCCTCGCAACCGGATATGCCAGTCATTGGTATCACAATATTGCAAACAAAACTTTCGATTCCACATTTCAACATCAATCAATAACCGGGGCTGTTGATGCAAACGACATGTACCGCGAGCTTCATGATTATATGGATTTGATATTTAATCAGATTGAAACTGCAAAAGCTTTTTGCCGACGTTTGTACAGGTTTTTT
>JAYENH010000732.1:0-2019 GCA_034721995.1 Bacteroidota bacterium | reverse complement strand
GAATCGGCTATAAAAAAAGATGTTGAATGGGCGAAATAGATATTAAGGATAAAAAAGTATTGATTACCGGGGGCAATGGGTATCTCGGTCGCCACTTGGCAATAAGTCTGAGAGAGGCCGGGTCGATGGTCTTTATCATGGATAAAAATGGAGACGAAACTTCGGAGAATACTTTTATCCTGGATATAACCGACAGGGAATTGCTTACCAAGACCATTCACAAAATACAGCCCCATATTGTTTTCCACCTTGCTGCATCGCTCAACAGAGATAGAAATTTTGTCAGTTTTGATGAAATCCATTCTATTAATTTCGATGGAACATTAAATTTACTGTTGGCCTTACAAAATGTAGATTATGAAAATTTCATCTTTGCAAGTACAAGCGAAATTTATGGCAGCAACGAAGCCCCATTTATTGAATCCCAAATTCCTGATCCTGCCTCGCCCTACTCATTGACAAAGGTATTTTCTGAGAACTTAATCAAAACATTCAGCAAAACCTACAACAAGAAATTTACGATCCTTCGCATTTTTAATTTTTTTGGGAAAGGAATGTCCCCACAATTTTTTATTCCTCAAATGATAAATTCGCTGAGAAGCAATATCTCATTTGAAATGACCGAAGGAGAGCAAAAACGAGATTTTCTATACCTTGACGATTTACTGGAGGCCATGCTATTGAGTGCAAGCCATACGGCTCGAAACGAAACATTTAATTTATGTAGCGGAGAGGCTGTTTCTTTAAAGCAATTGGTATTGGAAATGAAATTGAAGCTGAATAGCAAATCGGAAATTGTGTTTGGTGCTTTGCCCTATCGCAACAACGAAGTTTGGAATATGGTAGGCGAGAATACAAAAATAAAAGAGGCAATTGGTTTTGTCCCTAAATATAATTTGGGCAAAGGAATTGAACAATTGATATCATAAAATGATTTACGTATTTATAAAATAATAATTATGAAAAATAAATGGCAATTAATATCTGTTCTTCAGAGTAAAATTTTTATTCCGGCTTCTTTCCTTATTTTGTTTTTTTTGAATCCCATTTTTGCTGATGGTAGTGTGTTATCCGGGACTCAACGATTGGATAGCCTGCTTTTTTCCGAAAACCTGAAATCGGCCTTTCTTTATGATACTTCCGGTAATCTTATTTTAGAAAGTGAATTGACATGGAATTCGGTAAATGCCTCGTGGGTGGAATTTGCTAAAACCGAATATGTTTGGGATAGTCAGGGTTTTCTTTCGCAGGAAACTGAGTTTTTTCTCGATTCACTAAGCAATCAAATTGTTGGAAATAAAAAACTTGATTATGTCCGAAATAGCAGTGGGTTTGTAACAATGGTAACGGAAAATTATTGGGAAGCCAACCCCGGACAATGGACCTTTGCTGCAAAATCAGAATTTACCTTAAACACGAATGGAGAAAAACTTCAACAGGTTGATTTTTACTGGGACCCGGCAAATAACAATTGGGTCAACGACTGGAAATTTAACTTCACATTGGATGCAAATGACAATACTGTTTTGGTAATGGGCTATTATTGGGAACCAACAAGTTTACAATGGACAGAGGGATGGAAGGCCGAGTATAGTTATGATGCCTCAGACAATTTAACATCGCAAACTGCTTATTACAAAGATCAGAACAACAGCCTATGGATTCCCTACGAGAAAATTGATTACAGCTATCTCACTAATGGAAACATCTCAATTCAAACGAGTTATTTTAAAGACAGTCCAACGGGACCCTGGATTTCAAGTGAGAAATACGAATACTCTTATGATGCAAACGGAAATGTTTCGGTACAATCTGCCGGTTTTTGGAATACTTCCAACAATTCGTGGGTTAACAACTGGAAATTTGATTATTCCTACAATAATGGGTTTAGCTTAAGCGATTTGATAATCCCCCATTATTATCAGGGAAATTTATTATTTAATCACATGCTTACCAGCTATACTTTCTCTTATTGGGAAGCAAGTAGCAGTTCTTGGGTCCCGAATGAGTATTGGGAGT
>JAYENH010000731.1:0-2022 GCA_034721995.1 Bacteroidota bacterium | reverse complement strand
GACCTTAGCGATATGTACGGTGTAGCTACTTTTTATGCCCAGTTTCGCCTTAAACCGGTTGGGAAAAACATTATTAAGGTTTGTCACGGTACGGCCTGCCATGTGCAAAATGCGACAGCAATTACCGATGCCATTAAAGAATCGCTTAAGATTGACGATGGCGAAACCACGCCAGATGGTTTGTTTACTCTTGAATCTGTAGCCTGTTTGGGTTGTTGCTCACTGGCTCCTGTTATGATGATTGGCGATGAAACTTATGGCAAGCTCAATGACAAAAACGCAAAAAAAGTAATTAAAAATATTCGTTTAAAGGAACTCAATTAATTTCAACCTAAATGGAAAATTTAAAAGTAATAGTTGGGCTTGGGAGTTGTGGGATTGCTGCGGGGGCCAACAAAACTTACGATAAGATTGCAGCTATAAAAAAAGCCGAAAACCTTAATTTCGAGCTAAAGAAAACCAGTTGTATTGGAATGTGCTACCGCGAACCATTGGTCGAGATTATTGATAAGGACGGCTCGTACCTTTATGGCGATGTTGACGAAGACAAAGTGCTTGAGATTATAGAAAAGCATGTCGAGCACAACGAGCCTGTAAAAGACATGGTGGTGCATACAGAATTATTCCCTACCGAGGACGATAACTATTTTAATGGTCAGGTTAAGATAGCGTTGCGCAACTGTGGTTATATCGATCCCGAGTCGATAGAAGAAGCCATGGAAAAGGATGCATATAAAGCCATGACAAAAATTGCCTTCGAAAAAATTACCGCCGAAGGGGTTATCCAGATGATACTCAACTCCGGTATTCGGGGCAGGGGAGGAGGAGGGTTCCCTACCGGCCTTAAATGGCGCTTTGCCAACAATTCGAAATCGGATGAAAAATATATTATTTGTAATGCCGACGAAGGGGATCCGGGTGCTTTTATGGATCGCTCGCTTCTCGAAGGCGATCCTCATGCAATTATCGAAGGGATGATAATTGGTGCATATTCAATAGGTGCTACAGGGGGCGTAGTTTATTGCCGTGCCGAATATCCTTTGGCAATTAAACGTTTGAACATTGCACTGGAACAGGCTCGCAAAAAGAATTTCCTTGGGAAAGATGTCTGTGGTATCGATGGTTTTAATTTCGATATTTATGTGAAAGAAGGTGCAGGGGCATTTGTTTGTGGCGAAGAAACTGCATTAATTGCTTCGGTTGAAGGCGAGCGCGGTATGCCACGCAAAAGGCCCCCATTTCCTGCCGTTTCGGGTTTATGGAAACAGCCGACAAATATCAACAATGTCGAGACCCTGGCTAATATCCCCTGGATTGTACTTCATGGCTCGGAAGCTTATACAAAATATGGTACTGAAAAAAGCAAGGGTACAAAAGTTTTTGCCCTTACCGGAAAAATAAAACATGGTGGACTGGTAGAAGTCCCGATGGGAATAACAATTCGTGATATTATTTTTAAACTCGGTGGCGGAATCCAGGACAACAAACGCTTTAAAGCAGTTCAGCTTGGTGGCCCTTCCGGCGGATGTATCCCGGAATACATGGCCGACACTATTGTCGATTACGACTCGGTAAATGCTACCGGTGCAATTATGGGATCGGGCGGAATGGTTGTAATGGACGAAACTACATGTATGGTCGACATTGCCCGTTTTTTTCTTGATTTCACCCAAAAAGAATCCTGCGGGAAATGTACATTCTGTAGAATCGGGACAACACGGATGCTCGAAATATTAACACGGATTACCGAAGGCGATGGCCGTGAAGGCGACATCGAAAAACTTCAGGAACTGGCTTATCAGATTAAAGACAGCTCGCTTTGCGGCCTGGGACAAACAGCTCCCAACCCGGTACTGACAACTATAAAATATTTCCGCGACGAATACGAAGCACACATCAGGGATAAAAAATGTCCCGCAAAGAGTTGTAAACAACTTTTAACCTACGAAGTTGTTGCCGATGCTTGTACAGGATGTACGGTTTGTGCAAAAAATTGCCCGGTAGATGCCATTAGCGGCGAGC
>JAYENH010000730.1:0-2025 GCA_034721995.1 Bacteroidota bacterium | reverse complement strand
ATCAATTTTTATTAATGGGGCTACAATAAAAAATACAAGTAAAATGTAAGCAAGTATAGTTCGAAGGTTAAACAGTTTTCCTGCAGTTTTTTTTACATAAACCCATTTTCTATGGCCATCCTCATCCATATTAATAGGGCGATCCCTGAATGATACTTCGTTTTTCATGATTTGGTGATTTATGAAAACAGAAAACCAAGGGGCACAGAGGATATTCTCTGTGCCCTATGTTTCCTCAATATTTAGATTATGAACTAATTACATTCCTCGCCTTGGGGTTCTTTGGCATTATCGGGATTTGTACCAAGAAGCTCTTTGAGCAAATAGCTTGCAACTTTCTGAATTTTTACATCGGGTATTTGCGCTTTAAATGCAGTCATACCTTTAGTAGGCCTTCCGTTTTTTATTACATCCATAACAGAGCTGAAATCGCATCCGTTTATCCATGCATTATCAGTAAGGTTTGGCCCTATTGCATTTCCTTCGCCATTTGCCCCATGGCAAATTGCACAATTCATTTCCTTGTAAATTGTTTTTCCTTCAGCAATTGCAGCTCCATCGCTTAAAAGCTCTAAACTTGCTAAGGAGGCATTTGCACTGGCATATTCTTTGTCATGTTCGGCTGAAGCTTCTGTATATTCATCAATTTGTGTTGGCCCATCAAGAATAAAATAATAAGCTGCATAATAAATTGAAAACAATATTGATATATACCAAATTGCCATCACCCATTTTGGAGCAGGATTATTCAATTCCATTATATCGTCATAATCGTGATCCATTAATTTATCGCCATAAGCTTCCTTGAAATCAAAGTTTTCGGCATTTTCATTTTCTATATTTTTCGACATGATATTATTTTTTTTTGTTGATATTTAATGATTAATCAAAAATGGAATTTTTAATATCCTCAACCTCTTTTTTAGGCATTTTGATTGTTCGTATCAAAATCACTATAAAAAGGGCTAAAAATATCAGCAAGCCTACATTGTAATAGTTTGCAATTCCGTCAACATTCTCTAAAATTTTACTTACAAATCTCATTTCCTAAGTTATTATTAGTTAGAGCAATCAGGGGGCAAAATGCCCCTGATCTGTTATTAAAAACTTGCTCTTGTTTGTATTTCTATTCATTTGAAGAAATGTCTTTACCCAGCTTATGCATATAGGCAATCATAGCGACCATTTCTGATTCAAGGTCAACTTCGATACCAGAGGCCTTTAAGTCTGCAACAATTTTTGCAGCTTGTTTACGGTAATCCTCAACAGCTATTTGGTCATATCCTTCAGGATATGGAACTCCAAGGGTTACCATTGCACGTATCTTCCGTGGTGTTATTTCTAAGTCCACTTTATCGGTGGCAAACCATGGATATGCAGGCATAATAGATTGATCGTTCATTATTTGCGGATTTATAAAATGGTTATAATGCCATACTGCATTTTTATACATTGGTCCGCCAACTACACCTGTCCTTGCTAAATCCGGCCCTATCCTGCGCGATCCCCACTGGAACGGATGGTCGTAAACAAACTCTCCAATTTTTGAATAATCGCCGTAGCGATCGGTTTCCCATCGGAACGGACGTACCATTTGTGAGTGGCAGGTATAACAACCATTACTTACATAAATATCCCGTCCTTCAAGCTCAAGAGGGGTATATGGTTTTACCGATTCTATTGTTGGAACATTTGATTTTATAAATGTCATTGGAATAATTTCAACAGCACCTCCAATTGCAACTACAATTAGTGCAACTACTGTAAATGTCAATCCTTTTCTTTCTAAAAACCTATGAGGGGTTTCTGTCGATTTGTTTCTTGCCTCCGATAAGTCGATAGCTGCTGCTTGTGCTTCTTCATTAACAATTATAGAACCTGATTTCATTGTTTTTGCCATGTTGTAAACCATGATAATAAATCCTATAAGATACAGTGCTCCACCGATTACCCTCAATTTGTACATTGGAAGTATCTGCGTAAGGGTTTCAAGGAAATTAGGATATTGCAACAATCCTTCAGGTG
>JAYENH010000729.1:0-2026 GCA_034721995.1 Bacteroidota bacterium | reverse complement strand
TATGGGAGCCACAGGAACTTGTTATGTGCCCTACCTGTTACAATCCGGGGTTTATGCCGATGTATTCAACAACATTTTATCTTACCATGAATGCTTATGCCGGAGACAATCTGTGCTTTACCTCCTACGACACATTGCATCTTACTGTTGATTGGAAATTTTCGGTTGATGTGCCTGACCTGTTTACACCAAACGGAGACGGAAATAATGATGTAATAAAAGCTAAAGGCTGGGGCATTAAGGAATTGCTTGAGTTCAGGATATATAACCGTTGGGGAGAGGAAGTTTTTTTCACCAACGATATAAGCCAGGGCTGGGATGGCATTTATAAAGGTCAGGCGCAGCCAATCGACAGCTACACATATATTGCAAAAGTGCTTACTTTTGAGGATAAAATTTTATCAAAAGCAGGAGTTTTTACTTTGGTTCGATAAGTATGATATTTTCGGCACAAGCTACTGCCAAATTTTGTTTAGTGTTATTTCTTGTTTGAATCTGAATTTGTATTACTCTCGCTGATGTTCGTTTGGATAATTATCCATAATACAAACCTGCCCCCGGGCCCAATGGTAATTTGAATACTATCCAAATAGTTAGCAACAATGACCAAAGAATGAAAAATGCAATTGAGTATGGTAGCATTGTTGAAATCAATGTTCCAATTCCTGCTTTTTTATCGTACTTCTCGAAATATACTATTATTAAAGCAAAGAAACTCATCATTGGAGATATAATATTTGTTACACTGTCGCCAATCCTAAAAACAACTTGCGACAACTCGGGAGAATAACCAAGCAACATAAACATAGGAATAAATACAGGACCAAGAATTGCCCATTTTGCTGAGGCACTGCCCATAAACATATTTATAAACCCGGCTAAAATTATAAATAGAATTGATAAAGGAATCAGACCCATATCAATGCTTTGTAGAAAACCGGCACCCTTAATTGCTATAATAAGCCCCAGGTTGCTCCAAACAAAATATGCCACAAACTGGGCAGCAAAAAATACCAGTACCAGAAATGCTACCAGGGTTTTGAAATTATCGACCATACCTTTTATTACATCCGAATCGGACTTAAATTTTCCGGTAATAAATCCGTAAACAATTCCCAGTATTGAGGCTACAATAAATAGTATAGCTATAAAACCTTTAAGTACAGGAGATTTGAAAATTGAATTGTCCGGTCCCCGAAGAAATCCACTATCAGGATAAAGTCCGGCAAAGATTAATAGAAGAATAACTAATGTAATAATAGCCACTATCTTAAGTCCCTTCTTTTCGGCAGGTAATAGTTGTTCGAGCTTATCGGCCTTAACATCTCCGGTATATTTTCCTAAGGCCGGTTCTACAAACTTATTTGTTACCCACGTACCTGCAAAAGCAAGAATAAAAGTAGAGGCAACCATAAAATAATAATTGGCTGTTGGCAGCACATAATAGTCTTTATCGATAATGTTTGCTGCTTCGGTTGAGATTCCGGCAAGCAAAGGATCTATTGTACCAATAAATAAATTGGCACTAAAACCTCCCGAAACACCTGCAAAAGCTGCTGCCATTCCGGCAATAGGATGTCGGCCTACCGATTGAAAAATTATTGCTCCCAGGGGTATTATTAAAACATATCCAAGATCGGATGCAATATTGGAAAGTATACCTGCAAGAACTACTACAAAGGTTATGATTTTAGCCGGCGATTTAATAACCATAAGTCTTATGGCCGCACTTATTAATCCGCTACTTTCTGCAACACCAATACCTAAAAGTGCAACCATTACAATTCCTAATGGGGCAAATCCTGTGTAATTATCTACCATCTCGAGCAGGATTTTATGAAAGCCCTCTTTCGATACCAGGTTAATTGTATTTATGGTTTCTCCTGTTCCCGGATGAACCGCATGCCATCCGAATAAATATCCTATTACAGAGAATACTAAAACAATTATTGCAAGTATCCCGAATAAACTTGCAGGATGAGGTAGTGCGTTTCCGCTCTTTTCAATAAAAGATAAAATTCTGGAT
>JAYENH010000728.1:0-9025 GCA_034721995.1 Bacteroidota bacterium | reverse complement strand
GGCAGCACGGTTAATATTAAAGGCTGGGTAAGGACAAAACGCGGAAGTAAAAATGTTGCTTTTCTGGCAATGAACGATGGCTCTTGCTTACACAACATTCAGGTAGTAGTAGATTTTGAAATTATTCCTGATGAATTATTGTTGAAAGTCCATTCGGGAGCAGCTTTGTCGGTTACCGGAAAATTAATCGAATCGGCGGGAAGCGGTCAAAGTGTGGAAATATCAGCAGAAAAAATAGAAATTCTGGGCGAAGCAAATCCCGATGAGTTTCCTATTCAACCAAAAAAGCATTCGCTCGAATTTTTACGCGAACATGCACATTTGCGTTTCCGTACCAATACTTTTGGGGCAATTACAAGAATACGTCATGCAATGATATTTGCCATCCATAAGTTTTTCAACGATAATGGTTTTTATAATATCCATACACCTATTATCACAGGTTCGGATGCCGAAGGTGCCGGCGAAATGTTCAGGGTTTCTACACTTGATGCAAAAAATCCACCACTGAAAAAAGACGGTACAATAAATTACGATGAAGACTTTTTTGGTAAAGAAACAAACCTCACCGTTTCGGGGCAGTTGGAGGCAGAGCTTGCTGCATTGGCTTTAAGCAAAGTTTATACTTTTGGGCCAACTTTCAGGGCCGAAAACTCAAACACCTCGCGACATTTGGCCGAGTTTTGGATGATTGAGCCGGAGATTGCTTTTTCTGATATCGTTGATGATATGGACCTGGCCGAAGATATGCTGAAGTATGTGATAAAATATGCCTTGGACAATTGCGGCGACGATCTTCAATTTCTTAGTAAACGCCTGCTGGACGAAGAAAAAAGTAAACCACAGAACGAGCGTTCGCCAATGGAGTTGATTGAAAAACTTCAATTTATTGTTGATAACGATTTTGTAAGGGCAACATACACCGAAGCTATTGATATTCTTAGAAACTCGAAACAAAACAAAAAGAAAAAATTTCAATATATAATTGAAGAATGGGGTGTAGACCTGCAATCGGAACACGAACGCTTTTTGGTAGAAAAGCACTTTAAAAAACCGGTGATTTTAACAGATTACCCTGCCAAAATAAAGGCCTTTTACATGAAGCAAAACGACGATGGCAAAACCGTAAGGGCAATGGACATCCTGTTTCCGGGTATTGGCGAAATTGTGGGAGGCTCGCAACGCGAAGAAGATTACGATAAACTTTACAATAAAATAAAAGAATTAGACATACCCGAAAAAGAAATGTGGTGGTATTTGGAAACACGAAAATTTGGGACCGTACCACATGCAGGCTTTGGATTAGGTTTCGAGCGTTTAATGCTTTTTGTTACCGGAATGGGAAACATCAGGGACGTAATACCTTTTCCAAGAACGCCTAAAAATGCCGAGTTTTAAAATAGATTGCCGACTGAAGACTGAAAACTAAAATAGAATGTTAAATCAGAAATTACAACAAAAGCTTTTACAGAAATTATCGCCTCAGCAAATACAAATGATAAAACTGCTCGAGGTGCCTACCATAATGCTTGAGCAGCGCATAAAAAAGGAGCTTGAAGAGAATCCTACTTTAGAAGAGGGGGCAGAAACCGATCCTGACGAACAGGAGGAGGAGGAGGTTGCCGATGAGGAGACAGATGATGAGTTTTCTTTAGAAGACTACATAGACGACGAGGATGTCCCATCGTACAAACTTGCGGCAAATAATTATTCAAAAGACGATAAAAAAGAAGACATTCCTTTTTCAACAGGATCAACTTTTCATGAGCACCTTTTATCGCAATTGGGTCTGCAGGTACTCAATGAACATCAAGAGCAAATAGTGTCCTATATGATTGGCAATATTGATGAAGATGGTTATTTGCGCCGCGACCTTGATGCAATTGTCGACGATTTGGCTTTTTCGCAAAACATAAATACTACCTACGAAGAATTGCGAAACATGCTTGATATTATTCACGACTTTGAGCCTGTTGGAGTGGGTGCGAGGGATTTGCAGGAATGTTTGCTATTACAGATAGATAACAAAGACAAAAGCATTGTTGAAATTGAAACGGCCTGTAAAATACTGAAAAACCATTTCGAGGAATTTACCAGAAAGCATTATGATAAAATTATTAAGCGTTTAGAAATTGATGAAGAATTATTGAAAGATGCAATAGCCGAAATATTAAAGTTAAATCCCAAACCGGGAAGTTCTTACACCGATACACAAAATAAAGATTTCCAACATATTGTTCCCGATTTTTTGTTTGAATACAACGATGGGGAATATCAATTGCGCCTTAACCAAAGGAATGTGCCAGAACTAAGGCTAAACCGCACTTATGCCGAAATGTTAAGAGGCCTGGCCCTGAACAGAAAAAATCAAAGCCGCAAGGACAAAGAAACATTCACCTTTGTAAAACAAAAAATAGATTCTGCCAAGTGGTTTATTGATGCAATAAAACAAAGGCATGCCACCCTTTTGGGTACAATGACCGAAATTCTTGATTATCAAGAAGAATATTTTAAAGATGGAGATGAAACCAAGCTTCGCCCCATGATCCTGAAAGATATAGCAGAAAGAACAGGATTGGATATTTCAACTATTTCGAGGGTAGCTAATAGCAAATATATACAAACCCATTTTGGGATTTTTCCGCTTAAATCTTTCTTTTCCGAAGGCATGGTCAACGAATTGGGCGAAGAAGTAAGTACACGTGAAATAAAAAAGATACTACGTGATTGTATCGGCAACGAATCGAAAAAGAAACCATTGACAGATGATAAACTGACAGTGGTGTTAAAAGAAAAGGGCTATAATATAGCTCGCCGCACTGTGGCAAAATATCGCGAACAATTGGGATTGCCTGTTGCCAGGATGAGAAAAGAATTGTAGTTATGGGAAAATTTATTCTAAAAAGTATATCTGTTATTTTTCATCCTCTTTTATTGCCGGTTTTTGGATTATTGATAATTTTTAATTCAGGTAGCTATCATAGCTATCTTAATTTTGAAGTTAAGCGAATTATCTTTTTAGTATATTTTGTTTCAACAGTTTTGCTGCCCTTAAGTGTTTTTCCGTTTCTTTTTTACCGGAGAATTATAAAAAAGTGGGTAATTACTGATCATAAGGAAAAAGTATTGCCAATATTAGTTGTAAGTGCTTTTCATTTTTTTGCGTGGTACATGATAAGCCGATATAGTATTCCTCCACTTTATAAATCGTTTATATTTTTTTCGGCCCTTGGCTCGCTCGTTGCCGGAATTCTTTCGACAAAAATAAATATTAGTTTACATTTATTGGCATTTGGGGGACTTGTCGGGTTTACTCTGGCCCTGGCATTTAGCAAAATGCTCGATCTTCATGTAATACTAATGGCTATGTTTTTAACTGCCGGTTTATTGGCTTTTTCGCGTCTGGCATTAAATAGGTCAAAACCCGGCACCATTTACCTTAGTTTTATTTTAGGTTTGATAATGTTATTTATTCCTGTTTATTATTTCTGACATTAATTAATTTTCCGAAACCATTGTACCATAGGTATAGGTATCGGTGCTAATTCTCCATCGAATATTACGCCACCAAAACCGAACTGAAAAGCATTTTTATCTTTTATTTGCCAGCGAATGCCCGGAACTAAAAGAGTAAAACTGAAAGAATCATCAGAAGCGGAAGGGACAATAAATGAATCGAATACAAGACTAATATTTTTACCTACACTCGACATACCGGCAATGGATAACAAAAAGCGGCCTTCGCCTCCTCCCTCGCCCCAAACGGCACCATAGCCTGCCGAGATTGTAAAATTTGCTCTTCTATCACCTAATGTATATGCAGTATACGGAAGTGCAAACCCAAAATCGGGAGCGGCCCACGAACCGGTTCCCAGCAATGTACCTATTGCCAAACCTGAATTTTCGCCAAGTTTAAAGGTGTATTTTGCAGATCCAATAATTGGCATCCCAAACCAGCTGGTCATAACACCTAATCCGAAGTTGTCTTGTACACCAAACTGGAAATCGGGACCAAATAAATTCCATTGTACATAACTCTCTCCTTTTTCAATAGGCAAGCCGTTTGTGCTGATAAAATACCGTGTTGAAAATACCTCCTCAGGAATGTATTTCCCGTCTCTATTTATTTCGCTGTTGGTTAGTTCTCTTATCTCCTGCACTTCATGTTTGGGAATTATTACCTCGCCCATATTTTCGGTATCGATTAATATTTCCCGGGAATCCTGCGATATTATCTTGCCAATAAATTCAGTACCATCATGTTTTATAATGATATGCACTATATATTTTTCCAATTTTTTTATCTCTTGCCGGGGAATCGAAACCCTGGTTTTATTATTGAGTTCGAATATCAGGTCTTTTGCATTTTGTAATACTAATGTGCCAATAATTACAGACCCATCGGTTTTTATTACGGTATATTTTATATTAAACTCCAATGTTGTGGTATCGATAAGTTCCTGAGAAGAAATTTTAGAAAAGGAAGAAAGCAACAATGCAAAAAGCAAAAACAAAACAGATCGTTTCATAGTTATAAGTTTTAAGTTCAATTTATTAAAAATGTATAAGATTAATTTCCATATTCGATTATTAAATCTGCCAGTCATCAAATTTACGAAAAAAAATAAAACGACAACAATATAGCCACAGATTCTCAGATTATAAATAATTTACACAAAAAGCAGGCATAGCTTGTTTTAATATCTGTGCCAATAACAAATTTGAGAATCTGTGGCTTTAACAGAATTGATTTTATTAATGAACTCTTGAACTCAGAACCAGATAGCTATCTGGTCAGAACTCTTAATACAGAGCTATTTCAAACCTAATTTCTTTTTAATTTTTTTAGGTATAGCATTTTTGTGTACCATTATGCACATAGTTTTATACTGAACAAAAGGCACTGAGGCATAGAAATATCCATCGTACAAATTGCTTTCGGCCCATGAATTTTTTACATAATAATACTTTGCACCATTCTGGTCTTTGGCAGTGCCGACAATGTGCATACCATGATCGTCGGTGGTTTGATAATTATCGAAGGCTTCCTGGCGCATTTCCTGTGTAATAGTTTTTTCATGGCCGGGTTTATCGAATTTATAAAGTTGAGCTTGTTTTTCTTTTTTGCTCATTTCCTGCCATTTCAGCATTTCGGAATCGTTCATTTCCTCGGTATTTGCTTCGGGGACAACAGCAATCCCTTTACGGTAGGCAAATCCTTTTTCGCTTACATCGCTGGCCCAGGCAACAGTATAGCCTTTGTCGATCGAATAATCAACAATTTCCATCATTTCGTCCATTGGCACATTGTAAACTTCTCCCCATGCCCAGTTGTCGGGTACTTCAATTATAAAAGTTTCGTAAAACGGATGATGGGTATATGACGAAATCTCGACATAATCGTTCATGTCTAAGCCTAATTCTTTGGCAAACGATTGCGGGGTATATTCTTTTCCTTTATAGTTGAAATTTTCGGGATAATCGCCGAGGTAAGCATCAAGGATATTATCAAATGCCTTGTGCCAGACAGGGGTAAGTTTCTTATTTTTATTTTTAATTACCCCTTCGATGTAATTGTCGAGAATGGCATCCATCTCGCCATGAACTTGCTTTTCTTCGCCAATTTCAAGACCCGGATAGGCTTCTTCGGGAACAATTCCAAACTCGTCCCAAACCAGTGTAACGTCGTGGAAGGCGCCACCACCACCAAAATTCAGGTTGCCGTGCATACGTACAGCCCTTTTTGCTTTTACCGAATATGCCTGACGAACAATAAACATATCGGATAAATCGAATTCGCCTTTATCCATCCGCAATAATTCTGATTCGAGAAAAGAAAGGCCTGAAAAACTCCAGCAGGTTCCCGAGCGGTACTGGTCTTTCACCGACGTAGCAGGCAATTTTTTAATCATTTCAAATTTATATCCTTCGGGTCCGGAAGTTTCTTTTTTCTCTTCCTGGGCAAAAGCACCTGCCGAAATCAGGATACTTAACAACACATAAACAAGTTTAAATTTCATCTTTTAAAATATTGATTTATAAATTCTAATTACGAATGGCAAAAGTAATAAATCAATTTATTATTGAGTCCTTTCTTAAATTCCGAATAATTCGGGGCTAAGAAAATTGAACAATGATTTTGTAATTTTGTAGTTTGTGATAAAGAATATAGTGGAATGAATAAAAATAGTTACAGAAATAAAGAAATAAGCTGGTTGGCATTTAATGCACGGGTTTTACAGGAGGCTGCCAATCCTGATGTGCCCCTTGTGGAACGAATGAAGTTTTTGGGAATCTACTCAAACAACTTAGATGAGTTTTTCAGGGTACGAGTGGCTACGTTAAAACGTTTGTCGCAATTTGGCAAAAGCCTGAAAAGCATGTTCGATGAAGAACCTGAGATTATAATTCAGAAAATAAATTACATTATTGTTGATCTTCAGAAAAAATTTGCCGAAACATATAACCAGGTAGTAAAAGAATTTGAAAAGAAAGATGTTTTTATCATCAACGAAAAGGAATTGCAAAAATATCATCGTGAGTTTGTGCATGAATATTTTGTGTCGAAAATACGGCCAAAGTTGTTTCCGGTAATTATCACCAAAAACACCTCAACCGGCCATTTAAGAAATGATGCTATTTATCTTGCTGTCGATCTGGAGTCGAAAACCGACCCGGGTAAAGACAAAGTTGCGCTTGTAAAAGTGCCCAGCGACGAACTTTCGAGATTTTTGCATTTGCCATCTGAAAATAATCAGGAGTATATAATATTATTAGATGATGTAATCCGCTTTGGCCTGCCCGAAATATTCGAAGTTTTAAATTATAATGTAAAAGGCGCATATACAATAAAACTTACCCGCGATGCAGAGTTGGACATCGACGACGATTTGGGACAAAGCTATGTTGAAAAAATATCGAAAAGTATTGCCCGGCGTAAATCCGGTGCGCCGGTAAGGTTTGTTTACGACCGGAACATACCACTGGAATTATTGAAAACTGTTTCGAAACTTTTAAATCTTTCAAAAAGCGATACGCCCATAGCCGGTGGACGATATCACAACTTCAAGGATTTTATGAAATTTCCGGATGTGGGAAAACCTAATCTTAAGTTTGAACACTGGCCTGCAATACGTCATAAGGACCTTGTAGAGCATAAAAGCATTTTAGCGGTGATGGCTAAGAAAGATGTTTTGCTTCATTTCCCTTATCAGCCTTTTATACATGTTATTGATTTGTTGCGCGAAGCTGCCCTCGATCCTAAAGTTACCACTATTAAAATTACAATTTACCGTGTTGCATTTAATTCGAGTATAATGAATGCTCTTATTAATGCCTCACGAAATGGCAAACAGGTTACTGCAATCCTCGAATTGCAGGCAAGGTTTAACGAAGAATCGAATATATATTGGTCGAAAAAACTTGTTGATGCAGGGGTAAAGGTTATTTATGGTGTGCCCGGACTTAAGGTACATTCAAAAACCATACTCATCAGAAGAAAAGAAGATAAAAAGATAGTGCGTTATGTTGCACTGGGAACCGGCAACTTTAACGAAGACACGGCAAAAGTTTTTAGCGATGTATTGTTGTTGACAAGTCGCCAGGATATTGCTTATGAAGTTGACCGAGTATTCGATTTTTTCTCTCGTAATTATTCCATACCGAGGTTTCAGCATCTACTTGTATCGCCATTTAATAACCGTACCAAATTTGTGAAATTGATTAACAACGAAATTAGAGCAGCGAAAGAAGGAAAAAAAGCCGCTATGATTTTCAAACTAAACAATTTGGCAGATCATCGGATTATCAATATTATCTACGGGGCACATAAGGCCGGTGTCGATATAAAATTAATGGTGCGTGGTATGTTTTCTTTATTCCCTGAAATAAAGAGCCGTAAAATCAATATTGAATGTATTGGAATTATTGATCGCTATTTGGAACATTCGCGGATTTATTATTTTTATAATGGAGGAGAGGAAAAACTTTTTATTTCGTCGGCAGATTTAATGGGGAGAAATCTTGACCGCCGGGTCGAAATTACATGTCCGATTTACGATCCTGAAATAAAAAAACAAATAATTCACAATTTAAATCTTGAATGGCAGGACAATACGCAGGCACGAGTGTTAGATAATGATTTGAACAACAGGTATAGAACCACCGGTGAAGAAAATAAATCGCAGGCTCAAAAGGAGATTTATGAATATATAAAATCGATTCATAAATAAAATGAAGAACAATCTGCTAATCATTGATAATTACGATTCGTTTACCTACAACCTGGTCCATTATATCGAAGAGGTACTTGGATATAAAGTAGCTGTAAAACGAAACGACAAAATCAGCCTTGATGAGGCAGCAAAATACGATTGCTTTATTTTATCGCCCGGCCCGGGCCTGCCAGGTGAAGCCGGAATATTAAAAGAATTAATAACCCGATTTGCAGAAGAAAAAAGAATATTTGGTGTTTGTCTCGGTATGCAGGCAATTGCCGAATGTTTTGGTGCAAAATTGTTGAACTTAAACAGGGTTTATCATGGAGTGGCAACTCCCATAAAAATTTTGAAAGAAGACAAATCTTTGTTTGACGCATTGCCCTGCGAGTTTAACGTAGGCCGCTATCATTCGTGGGTTGTCGACAAAGCAGGGTTTCCCGATGTATTGGAAATTACTTCGGAAGACGAAAACGGATTTATCATGTCGCTGAGGCATAAGGATCTTCCAATTAACGGTGTTCAGTTTCATCCCGAATCAATTTTAACCGAACACGGGAAACAGATGATCTTCAATTTTTTAAAAGCAAGCGGTTTCTGAGTTCAAAGGTTCAGGGTTCAAAGGTAGAGTCCACTTCGAAAAACATTTTTTGGCTTGTATATTTGCCAATCGCTTATTACTTAAAAAGTTTGACCCGTTCCAGATTCTATTCCATTCCTCCAACAAACCATCCCTCCAAAGCATTTTTGTTTACATTTGCCACAAAAGTAATTGTATGATAAAACAGGAAATTCGGAACAATTTTATT
>JAYENH010000727.1:0-9032 GCA_034721995.1 Bacteroidota bacterium | reverse complement strand
TCAACTTCCATATACTAACGAGCAACAAACCCCTGTAGATTTACAGGAAATTGCAGTTTGGATTTGGAACAATGCATTCTATTTTTATGGAAAATCGCCGCATATCTGGAAATATAACATTGACAATAAGCAATTTGAACATCACAGACATATTTATTCCAACAAGACTTTTTATTTTATAAGCAACAAGGCAGGAACCGGCAAAAAAATTATGGCAGCAGAACCTCCGCAAGGAATTGTAAACAGCGAGGTTTTTTCTTTCGACGATTATTTAATTCATGAATCAGATTCGCTCAATTTGATCCGCTCAGGACGGATTTGGTATGGCGAACACTTCGATGCACAAACTACTTATCAGTTTTTATTTTCGGCCAATAATATTATTACTTCTGATAAAGCCGGAGTAAAAGTTGCAACTGTAGCCCGCTCATCTGCAAATTTTGCCGATAATATTTTAAAGGTAGATGTAGACAAACAGATTGATTTTATGGTTTTACAACATCTTCCGGTGGATTATTCGTCGACAAATAATTATGCAACTAAGCAATCGGTTTTCGCAAATTTTTACCCCGTCGGCGACACTGTTAAAATTGTGTTAAGCTACAATAAGCCGGATTCTTATTCTTCGGCATGGTTGGATTATATTATTCTCCAGTTTCGCAGGGAGCTTAAAATTTCATCAGGGGTGTTCTTTTTTCGCGATGTAGAATCAACAGAAATAGGAAAAGTTTCCCGCTTTCACCTGGAATATTTATCTACCGATATGAAAATATGGGATATTAGCGATCATCAAAATGCAAAAGAAATTGAGTATTCTGCAAGAGGAGCTGAATGTGAGTTCACAGCGCAAACCGATTCGCTCAGGGAATTCGTTGCTTTCGATCCTGAATCGAATGAAATAGTCAAGCCAGAGATGATAGGGCTTGTCGAAAACCAAAACCTTAGGGCTTCAACATCATGCGATATGCTTATTGTTACTGCCGAAGAATATATCATTCAGGCTAAAGAACTTGCCGATTTTCATCGTAGCGAAGGATTAGAAGTAAAAGTTACAGTGCCACAAAAAATATATAATGAGTTTTCGTCTGGGGCAAGCGATGTTACGGCTATCAGAAATTATATCAGGCACTTATATTTTTCTGCTATCGATTCTACAAATCTGCGGTACGTCCTTTTGTTTGGCGATGGTTCTTATGATACAAGGCCCGGCTATTTTGATATGCAAAAACTATTGCCCGGATATCAATCGGAAAATTCGCTTTTGCCCACCGAATCGTTTATTACTGACGACTTTTTTGGATTATTGGATACAAACGAGGGAGGTTCAACCGGTTTGTTAGACATTGGGATTGGCCGTTTGCCGGTATCTTCGGTAAATGAGGCTGCAATTGTGGTAGAGAAAATAATTGCTTACCGCAATAATCATTGGCAGGGCAATTGGCAACAAGATCTTCTTTTTATTGCTGATAATGGAAACTACAATATGCATTCAGATCAGGCAGAAAATCTTACAGGCTATATTGATACGGCATATTCGCAATTTAATATCAGAAAAATATATTCCGATGCTTATCCTTTTGAAATAAATACAACAAACCTATTGGCCAAAGAGGAAATAAACAGATCGATAGAGCAGGGCCAACTAATTGTAAATTACACAGGGCACGGAAGCGAATTGGGTTTGGGAAGTGATAATATCATCAACATTAACGATATAGTTACATGGAAAAATTCCGATAGGCTCACTGTGTTTATGACTGCCACCTGCGAATTTGCCCGATTCGACGACAGCAGAAGAACCTCTGCCGGTGAATTGATTTTATTAAATCCTACGGGTGGTGGTGTAGCTTTGTTTACAACTACAAGACTTGTATTTTCTACGCCAAATTTTATCCTGAATAAGAATTTCTACAAGTATATTTTTGAGCGGAACGAACAAGGCTATTGCTTTGGTGATGTTATGATGAATACAAAAATTGCTTCAGGCCAGGGCATCAATAAGCGTAATTTTACGCTTCTTGGCGATCCGGCAACTAAGCTGGCAAAACCGAGAAACATAATCAGCATAAAAGAAATAAACCATCGGGCAATTGAAAACCTTAGCGATACTTTTATTGCTTTATCAAAGCTTAATGTTTCGGGACAGATTTTTTCTGATGAAGGTCTTTTTCTGAATAATTATATAGGCGAACTTGAGGCCAGGATTTACGATCAAGCCATTAAAATTCAAACCCTGGGCGAGAATGAAAGTTTTGTTACAACTTTCGATCAGTACGAAAATATCCTGTTTCGGGGTAAGGCCAGTATAAATAATGGTGAATGGGAAATTAGTTTTATTTTGCCTACAGATATTAGCCAGGCAGTGGGTAATGGCAGGATGAGTTTTTTTTCTGTTGACATTAAGGATATTAGCAACAATGCAGGTGGGTATTTTTCTGATTTCCTGATAACCGGTGGCAAACAAGCAGATATGAATGATGCCGAAGGTCCCGACATTCAGTTATTTATTAATAATCAGGATTTTTTAAATGGCGATAAAGTTGAACCCGAATCAAGGCTGATTGTTCTGCTAAACGATTCGAGTGGAATAAATACCACTGGTTTTGCAATAGGCCGAAATATTACAGCATGGATTGATACGAAAGATGCAGAACCAATAAATTTGAATTCATATTACCAGGCCAAGATAAACAGTTACCAGTCAGGAAGTGTGGAATTTGAAATTGGTCCTTTGTCAGAAGGGATACATAGCATTTATGTAAAAGCTTGGGACATTGCAAATAATCAATCGGAAGAAAAAATTGATTTTGAGGTTAGCACAATTGTTGTTCCCGAAATACAGAGGGTTTTTAACTATCCAAATCCATTTGCAAAAAACACATCCTTTTATTTCAGTCATAACCTAATGGGAATTAAATTAGATGTTTGCATTGATATTTATACGGTTTCAGGAAAAATAGTGAAGCATCTTGAAAGTTCTATGATATGCGATAATAAGCTTAGCGACCCGATTTTCTGGGATGGCTTAGACGATTTTGGAAACAAACTGGGGAGATCGGTTTATTTTTACCGACTTAAAATTATTACCGAGCAGGGTTTTGTTGTGGAAAAAATTGAAAAATTAGTGAGCTTGAAGTAAAAGTAAGTTTGTAGTCCGAAGACGGAAGCATTAATTTCAGAACTTGATCTTTTGTAAACTAACTAATCTTGAATGTAAAAAAAATCAGCGAAATATGTGGGAATAATATCTCTTCTATCCTTCACGGATATTCCGTCTTATTTTTCGCCAAACCAGCAGAAGCAAAATAAAGATAAGCGCACTGATAGCCCAAAAATACCAATTGCCGAGTTCGTCGGGGGTAAAAGGATCGGTATTGCCGATATTTACAAAACCTGCCCAGAAATATGGGTTCGATTTTAGGTTGTCAGCCTGATTGAGATAAGCAAGTTTTGCTTTTTGTAATGCAATATCTTTGGGATAACCTTCTTTCAGAAATTTATAAAAATACTCGACAATCATTACCGAAGTGCCATCGGGAACACACCATAAAGTCATTACAATACTTGGTACGCCTGCATACAAAAATCCCCTTGCCAGACTGATTATCCCTTCGCCATCTTCGAGTTTTCCATAACCTGTATTGCAAGCACTAAGCACTGCTAACTCGGCCTTTAGCTGCATGTTGTACAATTCATAGATATACAAATCACCGTCTTCTAAAGTGTCGTTATTGCGATAAAACAGCAAGCGCGAGTTCATAGGCTCTTTGTCGTCTATCAAGCCGTGAGTAGCAATATGTAGAATTTTATAGTTGCCTGCAAATTCCTTAAAATTCTGCTCGGTAGCCATGCTGTCTAATTGTTGTTCGCCCTTAAAAATTTTGTTGATGCTTTTAACTTCGATACGCGAACCGATAAGATCAATAAATTCCTCGCCTCGTTCGGTAAGGAATGTTGGCAGATTATCTTCGGGATGAAAAGAAGGGGCTATTGCCAATAAGTCATCGGTAGTCTTGTTTTCGTCCTCTTTAGATGATTTAAACAATAAGGTCGAAGAATAGGCATAAGAAATAGCATGATCAATTAATAGATAAGGTGCTGCTTTATAATATATTTGGTTCACATCTACTTCTTCGGTAAGCAATGTTTCAAATGGGATGTATCCGAGAATACCATCAGGAATAATAATTAGCCTTTGCTTTTGGATGAGACCCTCAATTGGTTGCAACAGGCTTTTATAAACCTGATATGCGCTTGAAGCATAATCCTCGAAAATATCAGCCGATTGTACTACATTGGACAGCACATTGCGCAATTTTTCAATATTTGCCCTAAAATCAGGGCCAATTTCATTCATCACAAAAGCAACCGAATCTTTCAGAATTACAATAATAGAGACAAAATCGTTACCCAAACTATATTCAACCAAGGTTTCGTTTTTTCTTAATTTATTTTGAATATCAGCAATACTTTGTGTTTTGTTTTGATATTTTAGCTCGAAGTATTCGGGATAATTTTCGTCGAAGTATTTTTTTAATTTTTCGAGTTCCTGGAATTTCTTTTTAAAAATTTTCTTCTTAAGCGAAGCAATCAGCGAATCATTTTTATTAATTTTAGATTTTTCCTGAATCACTTCTTTTTCTAATTCGAATATTTCAGATTTTAAAATCTTTTCTTTCAGAAGCAGTGAGTCAGGAATGTTTGTATATAATTTGGCCTCATTTTCACGTATCAGTTCGTACAGGTAAGCTGCTTTACTGCGTTCTGCAACTTCAAAAGCAATTGAAACATACTTGCTGTCATTGGTCAAATCATATAATTGTTTTGCGGTTTTAAGTGCGTTTTTATAATTGTGTTGTTCCGATTTGCTTATTGACATTTTGTCTTTGGCATAAAAACTCATGCGCATTCTGTCAATCAGGTCAATAGTTAGGAGGTGATATTGTAGGCCGATTATCAGGTAATTTTCTTTTTCTTCGGATGATTTGGACAAAATGGTGAAACACTCAGCTTTGTTTTTAAGGGCATCAAGCAATTCTTGTTCGAGAGGCATTTCCTCGCTGATGGGTAAATCAGATAAACCTTTGTCTACATCAACCAATGTTTCTACTGCTTTATGAAACCATGCAAGGGCTGTAAGTGTGCTATCCTGCTTTAGGTAAATTTGCCCTAACTGATTGAAATTAGCTGCAATACTTTGCGGTGCATTCAATTCGCGATTTATAGAAAGTGCCTTATGCAAACTTTCAACAGCTTTTTCGATTTTTCCACGGTCGCTATACAATTTAGCAAGATTGTTCCAATTCACCGCCTCATATTTTCGATGGTTTTTCAGGATAAAAATCTTGTTGGCTTTCAACAATGCTTCTTCTGATTTGGAGTATTTTTGGATTTTACGGTACACATCGCCTAAATTATCGAAGCATTTTGCATAGCTTATTTCGTTGCCGGTTTGAAAAAACATATCAGCCGCTTTCGATAAATTAAAGATTGCCTTGTTATATCTGCCATTTTTTTCCTGAACATAACCAATATTGTTGTAATCAGCAGCCAGTAACTCTGCATTTCCGGTAACTTTATCTAATTGAAGTGCCTGAGTAAAATATTCCAATGCCTTTTGGTGCTGCCCCAGCTTCATGTAATTAATCCCAATGTTGTTTAGATAAATGCCAATATCTCCGGTGATGTTTTTGGCACGATCCATTGCAAGTGCTTCTTCGATATTTTTTATTGAAGTATGGTATTCGCCAATGACCTGATATAATGCACCCAGATTGTTCAGGTTGGTAACAATGCCATCGTGCATATTGATTTGCTTGTTTAATAAAAGTGCTTTTTCAAAAATCAGAATGGTTTTGTCGAACTGCCCGAGGAAATAATAATCGCTTGCCAGATTGTTGTAAGCCAATGCCAATTGCTCTTTATTTTCGATGCCTTTTGTTTGGTACAGGGCAATGCCCTGGTTTAGAACTTTTGCCGATTCGTTGAAATTGTTTTTGTAAAGTAATAAATTTCCGCGTGCAAATAAAATGAGTATGCCTTTTTGTGCACTTTCCAGTTTCCTTTCAGAATAGATTTTTTCAGCTTTAGCAATAAATTTCCCGCTTTTTTCTAAATCCTCCTTTTCGATCGAAAGCTCGGCCATTTGCAGGAGACAGTCGATTTGTTGTCCAAAATTTCCTTCTTTTTGAAATTCAACTTCGGCCAAATAAAAAAAGACAAAAGCAGAATCTATATTATTATGCTCGTAAAAAGATTCAGCTTTTTTTATAAGTTTATCGCCTACGGGTTCGGTCGAAAGTGCATTAAAAGCACTTAGGTTGAGTAGTAGTACAATTGCTATCAGGTATTTAAAATGTGTAAGCACCATTATGTTGTTATTTTCAGAATATTGAATAAAAGTAAGAAAAATACTTAGTCTTTGCAAGAAACAGCCAATAACTGCGTTACGCTCAACTTGCAAGTTTCACATGCCTTGTTCTTGACGCTTTCTTACCTGCCTATCGCCTGCTGGCAAATGCAGGGCACACAGGTCAGAGATTTTCGAAAAACAGGCGTTTTCTTGCTAATATTAAATAATTAGTATCGGGAAAACGCAAAGGTAACCGGAGGAGATTTGAGAAGTTGGAAGACGGGGGTGAGAAGAACGAAGTTGGGGGCAAGAAGGCTAAAAGCCGCGAACAATCATCTAACTCAACTTTCATGTATTTGAAAATGTGAGGGGAGGGTAGGGGGATTTGTTCTTCGGAAATGCCACAATAAATTTGGAGGGCTATTCAAATTTGCTTTGATACAGGGGATTATCTCACGGCGATTAGTGGATCGCCGGCCGCCAATTGTAAACTGCTTACTGTATACTAATCTTGCAACTTTGGATTTACTGTTTCGGCTTTTAATAATTTGTTTAAATACTTTCCTGCTTCGGGGCTGTTTTCAGATGGTGCCCAGGGTGCAAATATTTTGTCGGTTTCGTTATTGTAAGGGCCATCTTTTATTTCAAAAGCTACCGAGCCTTTTTCAAGGGAAATAACTGTATGCCACGTCCGGGGTGCAATTTCTACGGCATAATTTCCCTTTTCCCTATCAAGTAAAACAGAATCGGATACCGCACCCGAATCATCAAAAATCACAATCAATATTTTTCCTTTTAGCAGGATAAACAATTCGCGCTTATCGGGGTTTTCGTGTTTGTGTGGGCAAATGTAGGTGTCCGGCTCAAATGCATTCAACATACGCTGCAATGTGTCTTCTGCAAATTCATGGAAATTCAGGTTTTTTCGCAGTCTTGTGCTTTTGGCAGCTTCGTTTGATAAACCGCTAAGGGCTTGTTTGTTTACAATTTTTATCATACCTGCGTAAGTTTTAATATTAGGAGTTTCACAGCCAGGCCGGCAACAATTGCAATGGTAAAGTTCAGCATGGTTCCAATAAGGATATACTCAGCTTCTTTCTTGTTTTCGGAGCTTTTTATATCGTTAAAACGGAGTATCGACTTAGCTGCAATAAGAAAACCTATTCCGGCATATTGGTTAATCAAAACAAAAATCAGGATTAGCATGCGCTCCAACATTCCTATCCATTTTCCGGCATCGGGCAGGCCTTTTGTAAATGAAAACTGCGACTGCCAGTTGTAGGTTAGTTTCGATATAATAATGCCAACCGGCCATGTAAGAAGGATAAATGAAAAAAGATATAACCAGATTTCGGGTTTATTTTGCGGAACAATTGCTTTGAAAAACTCTACCAGATCGATATTTCTGAGAATAATCCAGACAACAATAAGAACAATAACATGGGCAAGCTGATTGGCAAGGAAACTGTATATATTTTCCTTTTGATAAGACTTGACCAAGTCGATGCAATAATGGCTTAACATTATTAGTAAGGCAGGCCATATCAGGTTGAAATCCCAGAGTACTACATATACTAAAATTGCATGTACAAGAACATGATAAATCAACATTAACGACTTCCAGTGTTTTGTATCCCTGTTGTTTACCATAGACTTGGTTTGAAAAATAAAATCGGCCACTATGTGTGCCAACAACAAACGGATTAAAATAGATAAGTCATGGATGATTGAAATGTCATTCATTGAATTAGGGTTTTTGGTTTGAAAAATTCCCTGTGGGGTTATAATCATCGAATATAACCCTACAAGGTTATAATTATCTTCTCTTTATCAGTTCTTTGTAGCGCTCAATAAAATCTTCTATAGCACTGTACCCCCCGTACAGCAAGCGTTTTTGTATGGCAGGTTGTGAAACAGAAAATTGTTTTGCTAAAATTTCCTGATGTTGTTTTGACAGTGCAGACAAAACTACGGCAGCTTGATTTGCCGACCACTTATCCATCAAAATATCAAGAAGATGACACTCTACATTCATCTCTTTATTGAAATCTGATTTGGAGCTGAATATGTGTAATTTCCTCGTCTTTTTTAATGTGTCTAACATAGGCCCCGAAAAATGAAAAGCCTCACCTTCTGCTTCCGATCCTTTACCCGGGAAATAGCTGATTTTTCCGATGCCAATAGCAATACGTGCATCCCACATATTTTTTCGCGGGCCGGGGTTGGCAGCCTTTAAAGCAGCCCGGATATAAATAGCAGCTTCAAGGGCATAAGACGGATTGCTTAAAACACCTTGAAAACTGTCGCCACGAAAAATTGTAAAATCCGATGCAAAGATTTTTTTACCAAAAGTTGGTTCAATTTCACGAAACGAAGTTTTTAGTACCGAAAGCATTCGTGTGCGTTGCTCATTGTTTAAAGCCGATGAATTAACAATATCGCCGGTAATAACAGCGTAGGTTTTATTCTCCGTTTTCTTAATCATCTTTTAGTTTTTTATATCTGATACGCCCCGAGGAAGTGTCTCCAAGTCGTTTTTTCTTATTGATTTCATATTCAGAATAGCTTCCTTCGAAATAATAAACCTGCGAATTGCCTTCGAAGGCAAGTATATGTGTGGCCACGCGGTCGAGAAACCAGCGATCATGGGAAATAACCACAGCACATCCGGCAAAATCAT
>JAYENH010000726.1:0-9067 GCA_034721995.1 Bacteroidota bacterium | reverse complement strand
GGTCCCTGATTTCTATCGGCTTTGATATTTCACCAATCTTCATATCTTTTATTGCATAGTAAGTATAGTGGTCTATTTCATCGGCTTCGAATCGTGCATTTCCTGTGTTTGGGTTAATCATCAGGCCGCCGTTTAGCCTTGAATCTTCGTCGCTCGAAAAACGACGGGCGGCTTCCGAAAACGTAAGCGAATCGAGCCTGATAAGTGTAGCAATGCTATCAAGGAAGTTCATTGTTTTAACTTTTTCCATAGGATCGACTTTTGGCGAAAGCAAAATATGTCTTACACTAATCCGCTCACCTTTTCTGTCTATCAACTGAATAACATGAAAACCAAAATCGGATTCTACAATTCGCGACACTTCATCCTTTTCTTTAAGATTAAAAGCAACAGCAGCAAATTCGGGGACTAAATCATTACGCGAAACATAACCAAGTTCGCCGCCATTTTTTGCCGATCCGGGATCCTCGGAATACATAATTGCAAGAGTAGAAAACTTACTTCCGCTTTTTACACGTTCGATATATTCATTCAATTTATCCTTTACTTCCTGAATCTGGGTATCGGTTATTTTTGGTTCGCGCACAATTTGTGCAATTTCCATTTCGGCATTAATAAGTGGCAGGCTGTCTTCAGGGATTTGCTTATAATACTTCCTCACTTCCGAAGGGGTAACCTTTATGTCTTCGGTAATTTTTTCCCGCATTTTTTGCGTAAGCAATTGTTCGCGAAGAAGATTGCGAAGGTCGGCCTTAATTTCGGGCATGCTTTTGTTGAAATATTCTTCGAGTGCCGCCTCAGAGCCTGCCTGGTTGATAATCATTCCGAGACGTGCATTTACTCGTTGGTCTACATCGTTGTCTGTAACTTCGATACTATCGTGATAGGCTTGGTTTACCAGCAATTTCTGGAATAAAAGATCTTCAAAAATCTCGCATTTCAAATCGCCATAAGTATCGTATCCCTGTGCAATAAGTTGGAGGTATTGCTTTTCTACATCAGATTTTAAAATAATGTTATCGCCCACTACTGCCAGTATTTTGTCGATAACTTCGCCTTGTGCAATGGCATTAATTTGCAATATGCAACTAAGGGCTACAAATAATATGGTACGGTTTAGTCTATTCATTTAATTTCTTATTTCAATGTTTTTATGGCTCATGGCATCGTTAAAGATGTTTTCTTCAAGATTCCGAATCAGTTGAATTTTGCGCTTATTTAAAAGTATTCTCCTAATTTCGTTTTTTACAATGTTTAACGGGGCAAGCTCGCCTTTTAGTTTGTAATCAAAAATTGTAATCAGGTATTTAAAATCATCATCCTTAATTTCGATAAAGCTATTGTACTTTAACATATTTTCGATGTTGTCGGTATCAACGGGCACATGTTTTGCCAGTTCATCAAAATATAGGAATTCGTCGTTATGATAATAAACTCTGGCGTACTTTTGCGTATATTCATTTATTTCTTCCTGTCTTTTGTCGAAGTGAGAACGGAACCTGTTACGAAAAGTGTAATACTGCGGAGCATCGGCAGGCAATATTACATAAGCACATTTTACAACTGCTTTGTCGAGCAATAGCTCGGGCTTCGAACCATTGTAATATGATTTCAGGTTATCATTTGACATTACAGTATCTAATTTCTGATTAATATATTCCTGCTCGTATTTGTATATCAGCAATGATGACCTGTATTCCTCAATTTCCTTTGTAATATCTTTTTGCGTTAGGCTAAGATTCTTTTCTGCCTGGTGCAATTTCAACTGACGCATTATCCACTTATTAACTAAACCTGATACAAGTTGAGTGCTGTCGTCAGTAGTAATACCCGCCGGAACAAATTCTTCGATATCATCAAAATACAATATATTATCGAAAACTTTTGCAATTTGTTTGCGTTCGAAATGCGTAACAGGTTGCTTACAAGCCATAACTGTTATCAGCAAAATAAATAATATTAATAATTGTTTATTGATAATTGTTTATTTATTAATTATTATTGACTATTGATTATTATAATTCGCTTTGCGAGAGAAACAATTTTATTTTAAAACATCATTACTCCTCATCTCTCCATCGCCCTTTCGCTCTCTCGCCCTCTTGCTCTTGCTACTTAATCGTCTTCAAAACTTCCTGGTTTACTTCAACTTTATACTTTGCCCGCAATTCATTTATCCATTGCTTTTCAAGGTAATTTTGATAATCGGCAGTAACAAGGCCTCGTGCTTCTTTTAGTGTTTTAGGTTCGGGTTGGCGAATATTCCTTACTACAATAATTGTTTGTGCTCCCTTTTCACCATTTTTTATAATCATATTTTTTTCCCAGGCAACATTATCAATTAAACTATTATCTTTTTTCGAAAACAAATCTTCATCAACATTAAGCTTGAGATTGCCTTTGTATTTTTCATTCAGCTTGCTAAGTTTAATCTTTAATTCGTTGATACTCATTTTTTCCGGCTTGCGCTTTTTTGCCAACTTTGCGAATTTTGCTTTTATTTTGTTATTCCCTTCGGTACAATCAACAGGAACTAATTTGCTATATGTTGAATCGGGAATAAGGTGATAAATCGAAGCATCTAAACGCTCGCCCCACATATAATTTTGTTTATTCTCCTGATAAAAAGATTCAAGCCCTAAAGTATCTTTAACGGCTTTTGTCCATACCATTTCATCCGAAAGCTCGAATAGCAATATTCCATCGTGATATTCATTCATCAGGTATTTAAAATCGGGATATTTCTGTTCCAGCCTGCTTTCTTCATAATCAATAATATTATTGTCTACCCAGGATTTATACAATTTTGCAACAATAGCCCTAACTGTTATATCCTTCGATATCCTTTTTTGTTTTACAAGATAATTAGTAAAATCGGTTTCGTTGAATATTTTGCGATCAAGGCTGAATAAAATTCCTGTCATACTCCGGGCACTTTCGCCATCCCATGTCCCTGTTAAAATAGAATCGGTAACACTTTTATAAAAATTATCAACTCTTTTTTTGTTTTGCGAAAACTTATACTCTTGCTTTAATTTGGCAATAAGTACTTTTCGACTTTGTGTAGAGCGGGCATCTTTTGATATTCTCGATTTCAACTCTTGTTTCATATCCTCGAAACTCTCAATTCCTTTCTTTTCGAGTAATTTTATAATGTGGTATCCATACGTTGTTTTAACTACCGGTGTAAGTTCGCCAACTTTTTCAAGTTTAAAAGCGGCTTCTTCGAATTCGGGAACCATACGCCCTGTGCCAAACATTGGCAACTCGCCACCTTTTGTGGCCGAACCATGGTCGTCGGAATTTTCTTTGGCAAGTTCTGCAAAATCTTCACCATCATTAATGCGCTTGTAAATTGCATAGGCTTTTTCTTTCGAGGCAGAATCGTCGCCTCCTGTTTTAGGAACGGAAATCATAATATGTGCTACTTTGATTTTTCCCCGTGCTTCACGTTTGTCAACAACTTTAATTAAATGGTATCCGAAGCGGGTTTTAACAGGCATCGAAAGTTCTCCAACTGCTGTGTTAAAAGCAGCTTCTTCGAAAGGATATACCATTTGGAACCCGGTAAAATAACCCAAGCTGCCGCCGTTGGTTTTTGCCGATGGGTCGTCTGAGCCACGCTTGGCGGCAATTTCAAACTTTTCGCCTGCTAAAATACGTTCCCTAAAACCCATTATCTTGTTATATGCTTTAAGCGTGTCGTCGGGGCTTGGGTCATTCTTGAGTTTAACAAGAATATGACTGGCATTTACATCGTATTTTAAATGCTCGTAAGCTTCTTCTATTAATTTCTGATCAACATCCTTATCAACAAGATAAGGTTTTGCAAGTTGCTTGCGGTAACCGGCCAACTCATCGATAAAGGCCTTTGCTGTATCCAGCCCAAGAGCTTCGGCCTCGGCAACTTTCAATTTAAAATTGATGAACAAATCAAGGTATTCATTTAATGATTTCTGATCGAGAACCTGTTCGTTGGTATTGTTTTTTTTGTATATCCTTACAAATTCGGCTTTCGATACTTCTTTTCCGTTTACGGTCATCAGTACAACTTCATTGCTGTTTTGTGCAATTGTGCCAATAAGCATCGAAACAAGCATGAATAGTAATAAGCTACTCTTCTTCATAATAAATTTAATTTAATGTTATTTGTTTTTTTTTGATTTATTAACGACTATAATTTGGGGCTTCGCGTGTAATAGTAACATCGTGAGGATGACTTTCGGAAATACCGGCATTTGAAATCCGAATAAATTTAGCCTTATGCAAAAGCTCAATATCAGCAGTTCCACAGTAACCCATTCCTGCGCGCAAACCGCCAATCATCTGGTAAATTATTTCCGAAATATTTCCTTTTGAAGGTACTCGTGCAGAAATTCCTTCGGGTACAAGTTTTTTTATATCATCTTCAACATCCTGAAAATAGCGGTCTTTCGAGCCTTGTTGCATGGCCTCGATCGAACCCATTCCGCGATAGGATTTGAATTTGCGGCCATTGTAAATAATTGTTTCGCCAGGCGATTCATCAACACCGGCAAACAGCGATCCTGCCATAATTGTATCGCCTCCGGCGGCAATGGCTTTTACAATGTCGCCCGAATACCGGATACCTCCATCGGCAATAACCGGCACACCGCTACCTTTAATAGCCCGGGCCACATCATATATAGCTGTCAATTGTGGTAAGCCAATTCCTGCAATAATCCGTGTAGTACAAATTGATCCGGGGCCTATGCCTACTTTTACTGCATCGGCACCGGCCTCAACAAGTGCTTTGGCTGCATCGCCGGTACCAATATTGCCTACTACAATATCAATATTAGTATATTTGGCTTTTACGTCTTTCAAAAAATTAATAACATACATTGAATGTCCGTGGGCTGTATCGATAACTATTGCATCGGCATCGGCATTAACGAGGGCATCAACACGCTCCATCGAATTAGCGGAAATTCCTACCCCGGCAGCTACACGTAAACGCCCTTGTTTATCTTTACAGGAATTGGGGCGGTCTTTGGCTTTGGTAATGTCTTTGTAAGTTATCAACCCCAACAATTTATTTTCACTATCAACAACAGGGAGTTTTTCAATTTTATACTTCTGAAGCATTTCCGAAGCTTTTTCAAGATTGGTGTACTGCGAAGTTGTAACAATGTTTTTGCTGGTCATCACTTCTTTTATTTTCCGTTGAAAATTTCGCTCGAAACGCAAATCGCGGTTGGTTACAATGCCAATCAGTGTACTTGTATTGTCAACAACAGGTATACCTCCAATTTTATTTTCATTCATTATTTTTAGCGCATCGCCAACGGTTTCTTCTTTACTTATTGTAATGGGGTCGTAAATCATTCCGTTTTCGGCACGCTTTACCCTTTTAACCTGAGTTGCCTGATCTTCAACACTCATGTTTTTATGAATAACCCCTATACCCCCTTCACGGGCAATGGCAATAGCAAGGCTCGATTCGGTAACTGTATCCATAGCTGCCGAAACAATAGGGATGTTCAGCGAGATGTTGCGCGAAAATTTCGTTTTCAAATCAACATCGCGTGGCAAAACTTCCGAGTATGCAGGCACCAGCAATACATCATCAAAAGTTAAACCTTCACCAATAATCCTGTCTTCGAAAAATGACATCATCTTTTATTTTAAATAAGGGCGTAAAATTATAAAAATAAGTCTTTTTATTGTTGTGTTTAAGATTATTTAATATAGTACTCCGGCCAGACAAATATTATCAAAGAAATTTTCACCACTAAAACACAAAAACATAGATTTACAACAAATAACCCAAGCAGGCTATCGGCATTGTCAACCGGGGGCAGCAGGTATTAACATCAAGCTTTTCCGACATTCATAAAAAAAAACGGCATAAAGCGGGATATTTATAAAACTATCTGTTTGTATAAAATTTCGGGGAGAACACCTGTAAATAAGCTCCGGGTTATATTTCTCTGCATAGCTTTTTAAACTTTTTATATTTCTGCTTGTACTGCTTTTAACTTCAACAGAAGGCCTGTTATTGATAATCAATAATGATTCCCTTATAAGTTTCACTGGACTTGAAGGTTTGGTAGAAATCAATGGGGGGTACAGATTGACAATAACGATAATCTATTAAGTTTTGATGGATTAGATGGAGTTGTAAGTATTAATGGTTTTATGATGGATATTTGGCAAAATCCCAGCCTGATAGATATTTCAGGTATTGAGGGAGCAAGTATTAATTGTCAACTTTATATTCATAATAATGTAAATTTATCGGAATGTTCTATCCAAAGTGTATGTAATTATCTGAACAACTCATTTGGTGGAGCCATATATGATAATGCCCCCGGTTGCAACAGCCCCGAAGAAATTGACTCCTTATGTAATTTGATAAGTATTGAAAACTTTGAAACCGAGCGGTTTTTTTCAATTTCGCCTAACCCTGCAAACAACATGCTTAACATAAGCATTGCAAATTGCATAATAGAAATAATAGAAATTTACAACCAAACCGGCCAGCTCCTCCGCAAAACAAAAAGCAACAAAAGCCGGGAGCAGATTGATATATCGGCTTTGCCACCCGGCAATTTCTTTATCCGTGCCATAAGCCGGGATGATGTGTTTGTGAGGAAAATTGTGGTGATGCGCTAAAATAAACAAGGCTATCAGCGTACGCAGGCACTGGCAGCATTACAAAGGCTAAAATCTCAAAAGCCTTTTCATTTCTTGTTTTATTGAGAATTGCATCAGGCTTGTTATTGAAAATAAGACTTTTGATTTTTTTTGTATATTTACACCTCAAAAAAAACTAAATGATGTTTTCCGTTAAATCAGTCAGTTACAACAGCCACCACAACATGGTAGATGTTTCAATGATATTGCCAAACGATGGGACAATTGCATGGTCAACCTTTTATGGTGGGGGTTCAGGTGTTGATGGGGCTGATGGAGGTTATGGACTTGCCAATTACCAGAACAATATATACATGGTTGGCATGTCGAATAGCGTTTCGCCCAAAATCCCATTGGCCGATGTGGGTGGAAATGCCTATTATCAAACAAGTTTAGGGGGCTATAGCGATGGAATTTTTGCATCATTCGACACGAGTCCATTACTTACGATTGGGATAGCTGGAAATGAGCATACAAATCATGATTTTCAAATATTTCCCAACCCTGCCTCTGACAATATTAATGTTTTAGTAAACCAAATTTCAAAATCTGATGTCAAAATAAAGATATTTGATATTACAGGGAACTGTGTATATGAAGAAATATATACAAATATCCTGGGGGATAAAGAAATACAAGTGGATATGTCAAGCTACTCTAAAAGTGTTTATTTAATCCAAATAACATGCAATGGTCAATGTTTCAATAAAAAAGTTGTATTGCAATAACAACAATAATTAATACCTAATAAATTATGAAATTTCATGCCACTTTCATTTCATTCTTGATAAAAAAAGCTAAAAGTATTTTTTTCTTACCTCTTCTCATACTATTAAATTTTAACACCTATGCCCAACAAAACTGGGAGTCGATTGGCCCTGAACTAAATCGGTTTATTTGGACATTATACGCCGACACAGTTGACGACCTATTCTATATAGGTGGCGATTTCTCTAAAATTGATACACTTATCCGGAGAGGTATTATTACTTGGGATGGTGTTAGCTTTCAACCATTAGGCTGCGGGGTCGAATGGGATTGTGATACGATCCCAAGTTTAAACGATTATCCACATCCTGTTAGATCAATAACACGGTTTGGTAACGATATTATAATTGCAGGATCGTTTGACATGGTTGATGGGATAAATGTAAATAGCATAGCGAAATGGAACGGAGTGGCATGGGATTCATTAGGGAATGGATTAACGGGTATATCAGGAATTGTTGGAAGTCTCCGTTGTCTGTTAGTCGAAGGGAACTACCTATATGCTGGTGGGATCTTCCATATTGCTGGCCAGGATACTGTCAATGGATTAGCTCGCTGGGACGGATCAAATTGGTCGAAAGTGGGTAACGTTGGAGACTTTGGAGACTTTTATTGCAATAGTGATAATAATATATATTGCATGGCTTATTACAAAGATGAACTCTATGTTGGTGGTATTTACCGTGATTCCCTGGATATGCCACAAAAAATCCTAAGGTGGGATGGCACAAAATGGAAGGGTGTTGGAGATGGTATTGTTGGAATCGGTACGATTGTGTATGCCATGGTAGTATATAAAGATGAACTTTATGTGGGCGGACTTTTTAACAAAGCAAATGGAAATGTTGGCAACTATATCCAAAAATGGGATGGTACAAACTGGTCGGAGGTTGGCAGTGGAGTTTCCCTTTCAGATTATCACCTTTCCCCTGTCAGGCATTTTCATGTGTTTAAAGATGAGCTTTGGGTTACAGGTGATTTTGACCTGGCAAACGGTGTACCTGCAAAATATATTGCGAAATGGAATGGAGTGCAATGGTGCAGTATCGGTACAAATAATTTTGATATTCCACCCATGGCAATTAATTCCTTTAGAGATGAACTAATATTAGGGAATTGGGTTTTTGAGATTGACAGTATTTATTATCCTGGCCTGATAAAATGGACAGGAGGGACTTATTCCGATTCGTGCAGCACACCAATAAACGGTGTTGTTGAAATAGAAAACTCAAATGGGTTTTCTATTTTTCCTAACCCAGCTAATAATATACTACACATCAAATATAAAAATGCCACACTTATTTTTATCGAAATTTATAGCATATCAGGGCAAAATCTACGAAGAAAAAAAAGCAACAAAAACCGGGAGCAGATTGATATATCAGCTTTGCCACCCGGCAATTACTTTATCCGTGCCATAAGCCGGGATGATGTGTTTGTGAGGGAGTTTGTGATTGTAAAGTAACATGATTTAATATACACAACTAAATATCAAGTTTTATGAAGAAGATTTTGTTTATTATTATTTTAATTAGCTGTTATAGTTATATTTTCAGTCAAAGTTTTGTCCTGGATGATGAATATGATTTGAATTACAATTTCAGTAATTTAGTCATTCCAAGTTATTTGCGACAAATTG
>JAYENH010000725.1:0-2042 GCA_034721995.1 Bacteroidota bacterium | reverse complement strand
CAGAAATCAAATTATCAAGGCCTTCTAAATTGATTAAAGAGTCGCTATGCAAAAGGGTCAGGCTTCCCCCTACCGAAGTTAAGTTATGTAGGCCAAACAGATTGTTCAGGGCAAGGTCGCCGGTATGATGATCGCCAATATCAAAATTGCCTTCAACTGCAGTTAATGTACTAAGGCCATTCAAATTAAAGACATTGCTGCCAAGTATTTTCATATCCCCCTCGATTACCGAACATCCCGGGTAATTGATCTGGAAACTGTCGATTTGGCCTTGGGTAGTAAAAGAAATTCCATTGGGCAGGCAGGATTGCGAAAAAGATGCAACCTGGATAATAGAACTTAAAATAATAATTAATGTTAGTTTTTTCATAGCTCTGTTTTTTTAGTTCGTTCAAATATTGGCAAATAATTATAATCAATTACAAATTCGTGTCGTTCAATTTCTTCGATATTTATGTGGACGTTTTTTTTCTTTATGATGTTGCCAGAAACGTGTAAATAACTGTCTTAAAAAGACATTTTATAAAACAACGTTTTGAGGATGTGAAATCGAAAAATAATCCAAAGCACGGGATCAGTTGACAATTGTATCATGTTTGTGTTAAATATTTCCCTCTATCCCGTCAAGATAAACGTTAGTTACCTGCAAGGTATAGAAACGTGAAGGACAAGATAATAATGTTGTTTTGCCTTTGCATTTTTAACTATTTAAGCTAAGTACATGACAAAATTTTTACAATTATTTTAATGTCTTGTTTTATTGAACAAAGCAGAGCATGTGCGACATAGTCGAGGCCATATCTAAATGTGCTGTGGGCCTTTCTGCCATTGTTCAGTATCCTGATAGGCTTTAACACAATGTGTTTGTATATGCCTGCCAAGTATGCCCAAATAAAGGCGATGCAAACAAGGCATAGCAGTTTTGAGATACGCTCAAGGTCGTTCAGGTGTGTGTCTTCCAAGTTAAACCCGCTTGTTTTCATAGCCCTGAACAACCAGAAAGCCTTCTTCTTGCCCTTGCCGGGAAGGTCTATCCACATGTTCCCTTTGATGCGGAAATAAAACCGGATTTTTTGATCGGCCAGGCCACCAATCCATTTATCGCCAATAAACTCACGGTCTGCTAGGATGCCCTCTATACTTTCCGTCCCAAACAATCGGATATATCGGTCTATTAGTGCCGTCCTCTCCTTTTGGTTTGAGTTACCCCGCTTTGGCAGCATCACCCACATAAGGGGAATGGCCACACCCTCGAAACAGATGCCGATGGCAAGGATGTTGATGTTTGTTGAGCCAAATTTCCAATTTGTCCTGTCAAGGCTAAGCCGGTAAGGTGGCTTAAGGGGCAGAAACGAAAAAATGATCTTGGCAATAAGGTCTTCATCTATTTGGAAACCGGCAAAGAACCTTTGTATCCTCCTGAGTTTAGATTCGGCAAGAGATGTCCCTTCCGGGCCTTGCGCCAGCTTCTTGAAGTTGACCGTTTGCAATTTGCACAGCGCACAAATGAAATAGACCAGGAACTTTACCCTGGCAAGGTTCCATCCGGTTTTTTCTTGGAAAATTCCAACTAACTGATTAACTTTGTATTCGTCCTTGATATTCATGGTAAGAAATCGTTTTGGTTTTCGACTTCAACCAATTGAATATGGAGATATTATTTGGAATGATTATGAAATGTGTTTTCCGATTTGGGACTTACACGAAGGACAAATATAAACGCCCTGGAACAAAGGCTCATACGAGTATAGACGGAATACAAAAAATTAATGTAATTGATTGGTTGTTAGAATGAAACTAAAGAAATACCAGTGCACAACACAATAGAACACGGATGACACTGATTTGACAGATTCTCACAGATTATGTTTTCCGCGATAATCCGTTTAATCCGTGTCATCTGTGTTCCAATAAAAATATTTCCCTTACTTTTGATTTTTGATTTTGTATGGACGAAAAGCTTAAAATAATTCTTATCGGAACAGGAAATGTTGCCCACCATCTGGGGCCGGCTTTGCAAAATGCAGGGCATGAAATTTTCC
>JAYENH010000724.1:0-2045 GCA_034721995.1 Bacteroidota bacterium | reverse complement strand
AGAGCAAAAGAAATTGGTTTGATCGAAGGGCTTCAAATCGGTTTTGATTTTCATTTGAAGGAGTTTTACGGAGCTTATTCCCAGGAAAAACAGATTGGAAAAGGCCCGGACAAAGCTGGCAATATGGTGCCAGCTTTTCGTCCTCACGTGGCCTGGGATCTCGCAAGCAATGTCATTATCAATATGGCCTATTTTCAAGGAAGTACCCGGGCACCTCGGGTCATAGAGCAATTTTGCGAGCAGAACATCATTCCAATCCTAAATCCGGCAGCGGTACAAGAGCTTTATATAGACTCTGAATACACAAAGGAAGCTGACTTTCTCTATTATAAAGAGGTAGCGTTCAAAAATGGAGATATTTACGTCTGTTTGAAGAAAAACAAACAAATTCTCAAACTCATCGGACCTGCTTTGGCTTCTGGTGAAGGATGGGAGGCTTTTGACTCGAAAGATGAATTAAAAGCTATCCAGGTCAAATTGCCAAAAACCGGTCTGGATATTAAAATAGCCATTTTGAAGGACAAAGAGACCGCAAAAAACATTCGCTGTTTCGCAACCACAAAGATAAAACTATCTGCAAAAGATATCCTTCGTAAATACCGTTTTCGCTGGATCATTGAAAACGGTATCAAGGATCTGGTAAACAGCTATTTTATAGATGAGATTTTTGGTCTCGATCCGGTCAAAGTCGAATTTGAATTCTACTGTGTAATGGTTGCCAGATTGTCGTATGAATATTTTTTGAAAGAGTTAGGGGGGAAGTATTACAACAGCGTTGACGGCAATAAAACCACTCTTCAAAAAATGCGTAGTCTCCTATTTGAGAAACGAACCTGCACCATTGAGCAGGACCATGATAACAACTTCGTCTTGACCCTTTTGGACTGGCAAAACAAAGGAACGATTGAAAAACAGGTGTCGAATATGCTCATAAGTCTGAAGGCAAAAGAAAAAAACAGAGTCTTATGGTGGAATAATCGTAGTGTTCTATTGCAAGCAGAAAACCAATACTCCGGCTAAAATATGTCCGGCAAACTGTGCATAAAAATGTCCGCCAGACTATGCAGATTTCGTCTGATTTTAGACAATTATTAATCAGACTGTATCCTATTGACCTCCCCGGGAATATTATTTTCAGCGGCACATTGTTAGTAGCTTGAGAGTCGAAAGTTCCCTGTCTTTGCGAGGAGCGAGGTACGAGCGACGTCGAGTTAGTATTAAAGAGTATTTTAGTAGATATCTGCAACTGGCATACAAGTTGAAGAAGTATTAACGATCAGCTTTGTCATTTAGCTGAACAATTACGAAAAATCTATATCAAACAATATTTACCTAAAACATTGGCCAAAAGCATCTTGCAGGCTAATAATGTCCTATTAAGAATCCAGCGATATGGTCCTGATTTAATCCTTTTTCAAAAAAAGAATGGGGTGCCTTTATGAATGATTACACGGCCCAACACCAAGCCCAATTGGAGCAGGAAAAATTAAGGTATGATGAAATGCAAAAAAGAAAAAAGGAGAAGCTTGAAAGCGCCACAAAGGTATTAATAAAGGGGATCAACATTCCATTCTGGGATATGGTGCTCTTGCTCGTTCAAATCAGTCTGGCCGCCATTCCCGCCGCCATACTCCTGGCTATTGTTTTTGCGCTTTTCGGGATAATAATTAACGATATATTATAATAATGTATTCAGAAATGTATCCCTCCTTAGCTTATTGCTCATGTTTAATGAAAGGGATGAAAAACGATTAGAAGACCTTAAAAACAAATACGGTATTAATTAGTTGGCTTCTTTTGTGGGCCGCTGTTTTCTCAATCCATCTGCAAATATCAGCCCCGAATCTCACAATAAATCTCAAACCAAATATTATTAGATTATTCACATATAGTTTAAAATCGGCGCCACACAACCCATTAATTTGATTAGTGTTCGTGCCACACACAGCTCACATGTGTCTCGTTCAATCCCTTAAAATAAATATCTCATACCATCTGTCCCCCCATAACGAGGAATATTTCCCCAGCTTTATTGTAAAATTTAT
>JAYENH010000723.1:0-2062 GCA_034721995.1 Bacteroidota bacterium | reverse complement strand
AGAAATTAATGTATGGTGTTGTCCTTGCACTTTTGCCGGCGTTCGTTGTTTCCATATACGTCTTTGGATTAGGGGCAATACAGATAACATTCATAGCGGTGGTTTCGTCTGTCCTTTTTGAATATCTTATCCAGAAATATGTTCTTAAAGTTTCAACAAGTATTTCAGATGGTTCAGCCATTGTAACAGGGATGCTATTAGCTTTTAACCTTCCGAGTAATTTGCCTTGGTGGATGGTTATTGTCGGCAGTTTTGTTGCGATCGGTATCGGTAAGATGACATTCGGTGGTTTGGGAAGAAACCCTTTCAATCCGGCATTAGTTGGGCGTGTGTTTTTATTGATTTCCTTTCCCGTCGCCATGACAAGTTGGCCAAAGCCTTTGGTCAATCGGACGCTGGTAACCGATGCCATAACTCAAGCCACACCTCTAGCAATTCTCAAGGAAGGGGTAAAAAACGGAGAAAAGATTGCAGATATTTTCGCGCGACTTCCTTCATATGTGGACTTGTTTATTGGAAACATTGGTGGATGTATAGGTGAAGTTTCGGCAGCAGCGCTTCTCATTGGCTTTGTGTATATGTTATATCGAAAAGTTATTTCATGGCATATTCCGGTTTCGGTGGTAGGAACGATAGCGGTCTTTACAGGAGTTCTATGGTTGGTTAATCCTGGAAAGTATGGAGACCCGTTATTTCACGTCTTAACTGGAGGGGTCTTGCTTGGTGCAATTTTTATGGCGACAGATTTAGTGACTTCGCCAATGACACATAAAGGGATGATCATATTTGGTATCGGGATTGGAATGATTACGGTTGTTATTCGTATATTTGGTGCGTATCCCGAGGGCGTTTCCTTTGCCATTTTAATTATGAATGGATTGGTTCCTTTGGTTAACCGATATTGTAAACCAAAGCGTTTTGGAGAAAACTAAGATGGCTAAAAAAGAATCTTCATTTCTCAATATGGTTTTTACACTTCTTTTTGTTACGCTTATTGCGTCAACTTCACTTGGTTATGTTTACGAGATAACAAAAGGACCAAAGGCAAAAGCTGATTTAGAAAAAAAATTAAAGGCAATTAAGGAAGTTGTGCCGGAATTTAATAATAATCCTGATACGGAAAAATACGAATTTGATATTGATGGAGGACAGGTTATATTTTATCCGGCAAAGATGAATGGGAAACTTGTCGGTACGGCGGTGGAGAGTTTTACATCCACAGGATTTAGTGGAGATATCCATATAATTATCGGACTTTTGCCTGACGGAACAATTTATGATACGACAGTCATTGAACATAAAGAAACGCCTGGTTTGGGAGATAAAATTGACAAAAGGAAATCAGATTTTAGTCTGCAGTTCAAGGGAAAGAATCCGCAGCGGTTTAAATTAAGTATTAAAAAGGATGGCGGGAATGTTGACGGCATTACAGCGGCTACTTATAGTTCTCGGGCCTACTGTGAAGCGATTCAGCGGGCATATGATGTTTATCAAAAGGCTGGAGTAAAATGAATCAGTGGAAGAATTTCACTAAAGGTTTCTTGAAGGAAAATCCGGTATTTATTCTATTGCTAGGCCTTTGTCCAACCTTGGGGGTTACAACAACCGCAATGAATGGTTTCGGCATGGGGATTGCAACATTGTTCGTTCTTGTGATGTCCAATACAGTTATTTCTCTCGTGAAGAACTTTATCCCTGACAAAGTCCGCATCCCATCATTCATTGTAATTATTGCTTCATTCGTAACAATTGTCGATCTGGTCATGGCAGCTTATTTTCCAGCTTTGCATGAACAGTTGGGTTTGTTTATTCCGCTTATTGTCGTTAACTGTATTATTTTAGGGCGGGCAGAAGCCTATGCCTCGAAGAATACACTGCTTTCTGCTATTATTGATGGTTTTGGTATGGGATTAGGTTTTACCATGGCCGTAATACTTCTGGGGGCCATTCGAGAAATACTAGGAGGAGGGGCCATATTTGGATTACGCTTTATCCAAACGGATGGAATGCTTGTTTTTGTTCTTGCTCCAGGAGCGTTTATTGCATTAGGGTATTTAATCGC
>JAYENH010000722.1:0-2062 GCA_034721995.1 Bacteroidota bacterium | reverse complement strand
CGCATCGAATATGGTGGGCAATTCGAGAGCGAAGCCGAAGCATCGCGCATTCTTCTGCTGGCATTTTTAGGCTCGCTACTTGTTATTTTTATGCTACTTTTTATTGAATTTAAAAACACAAAATTGGCATTGATAATACTATTAAACCTGCCACTTGCCCTTATTGGCGGAGTTGTGGCAATTTGGTTAACATCGCAGGTTATCAGCATTCCGGCCATTATTGGTTTTATCACCCTTTTTGGAATTGCAACGCGAAATGGGATTTTGCTGATTTCACGCTATCAATCTTTACACATGCAGGGAGGAAACATCATGCAACGAATAATACATGGCTCTGCCGACAGGCTTAACCCAATCCTGATGACTGCATTAACCGCTGCATTGGCACTTATTCCACTTGCATTGGCCGGCAATAAACCGGGTAACGAAATTCAAAGCCCAATGGCCATTGTTATTCTTGGTGGTCTTATAAGTTCCACTTTGCTGAATATTTATATTGTTCCAATTGTTTATCAAATGTTTAGTTCAAAAGATTTGAGCGAGAAAAAATGAGAGATTAAAAATAAAATAACTTAAGATATAAAAATGAGATGTATACTTTTATCAATTGTGTTAAGCTTTGCTATTGGTCTGGCAGCACAAAACGGCATTGATGGTTTTTTACGTTTGGTTGAAAACAACAACAAAGAATTATTAGCGGCTATAAATTTATTAGAAACCAAAAAAATTGGTTTCAGAACAGATATAAACCCCGACAACCCAAAAGTTGGCTATGGAAATTTTCCCGGTACAAAATCAGACTATGGTCATAAATCCCATTTTAGTATTAGCCAATCTTTTGAATTCCCGACGATTTATGCAACAAAAAGGAAAATTGCAGACGAAAAAAATACCATTAGTAATTACGAATATCAGCAATTCAGACAGGAATTACTCTTGCAGGCAAAACTTGCTTATTATGATTTTATTTTTCTTCTGAAAAAGAAAAAAGAAATTAGCAAACGCTTACAACATTCCGGGCAATTATTTCAATCGTACAAAACGGGCTTCGATATGGGCAATGTTTCGGTACTTGATGTAAACAAAGCGAAAATACAATTCCTGAAAGCGAAAAGCAATTATGAGTTAACTAAACAAAAATTGCAAAGCAAAATTAAAGAGTTGGAATTATTTATTGCTGATGATTTACAAATAAGCAAGGATACACTTTACTCAAATATATCGGCAGAAATATTAGACACAGTACTTGCCGGGATGCACAAAACAGATCCCCAATTATTATGGATAGCACAAAATAGAGTGATAGCGCAAATGAATATAAAACTAAAAAAGCAGGAAATTTTACCAAATTTTGAAATTTCGTATGAGCGAGAATACGAACCGGCTGCATCGTTCAGCGGGTTTAAAGCCGAAATTTCGATCCCTTTATGGCAAAACAAGAATACAGTAAAATTGGCAAAGGCTCAAGCACAATATGCCGGTCATCAGGCCAAAGCTTTGTACATAAAACGTATAAATGAAATTGAAAAGTTGTATGAACAAAAAAACGAATATGGAAATCTATTGCAGGAATACAGCAAAACACTCGAGAATGCCGGCAATCTGCGTTATTTAGAAAAAGCTCTTGAAATGGGACAACTGTCAATAATTGATTATTTTAACGAACTTTCGTTTTTCTACAACAGTATTGACGAATATCTGAAAATAGAAAAAGAATATTACAAAACAGATGCAAGATTGAATTCATTCAAGCTATGATGAAAATAAAGATACATTTGCCCGTATACATAATTAATGCTTCCACTATAAACATTTAGCTAAAAGTTTTGTTTATCAAATAAAAATAATTTATAAAAACACAACCCGATATGGCAAATTTAAAAACAAATTACCTTGGTGTAGAACTCAAAAACCCGATTATTGTCGGCGCATGTAACCTGGTTTCTGACATCGAAATCCTAAAGAAAATTGAAAAGGCAGGGGCTGCTGCCGTGGTTTATAAATCATTGTTCGAGGAGCTGATTTTGCAACTCAAGGCTCTCGAGTTGTATCTGCTCCTCGA
>JAYENH010000721.1:0-2065 GCA_034721995.1 Bacteroidota bacterium | reverse complement strand
TTTCAAACGAAAGCAAAAAATACTGATCCCTTTGATTATGCCCAGCCTTTTTGTAACTTTTATTATCAGTTTCATTTTTTGTCTTGGCGAATTAGGAACAAGCATTATGCTTTATCCGCCCGGCACCGAAATTATGCCTATCAAGGTTTTTACCATTATGGCAAATGCACCACAATCCCTCACAAGTTCAATGACTTTGATAGTGTTTTCTGTTACCTTGCTTATTATTGCCGGTTTCAAATTCTTGTTAAAAGCTTTTACTCGAAGTTAACATTTGTGAAAAAACAAGCTGCAAGCGGCGAAAGCCTGTGATAATAAATTAAGGTAAAATAATATCTGAAAGCCCTATGGGTACAATAAATATCCTATTGCTATTATTAAATGATATTTTCGTCATCGAATTTACCGAATTTCAACTGCCTTTGGCAGATAAGAATCCGGTTATCCCGATAGCTACCGGGAGTGTAATTCGATGATAAATGTTTTGTTCGGTGAAATTTGTCGTACGCCTGTCCTGTTTCTAAAAATACAAATCCCTTTTACCTTGTTTAATTTTATCTATTCTTTTTCTTACTTCTATAATAATTTTTGATTCTTTCAAATCAAGAACATTTTTTTCAATTACTTCCCAACCTTTTTTTGCTGTTTTCTCGGGGGCATAGTCCATTAAGTATTCTGCCAGAGTGAGAATTGCATTTGGTGAGCAATAGCGTTTTATAAAACCAGGAACTGAAAATTCCATGAAGTGTTCACCTGTTCGGCCTAATCGGTAACAGGCAGTACAAAACGAAGGTAAGTAGCCATCGGTAAGCAATTCGTCGATAATTTCGTTTAACGAGCGGCAGTCGTTTATCATAAACTGTTCTTTGTTCAGGTCTTGTTTTTGGTTCACTGTTTCGTGGTAACTTCCCAGTTCCAGTTTTGTTCCGCCATCAATTTGAGAAACCCCGAATTTCATTACCTCACGGCGAACAAAAGGATTCTCGCGTGCTGTAAGAATCATGCCCGTGTAAGGAACGGCAAGGCGCAAAATTGCAACAAGACGTACAAAATCTTTGTCAGATACAATATACTTATTGCCAAAGTCAAGCATTGATGCATCCTGTATGCGTGGAAAGGAAATGGTGTGTGGCCCAACATTATAGCAAGCCTCGAAGTGATTGGTATGCCGCACTAAACCCATAACCTCGAAACGCCAGTCGTACAATCCAAACAAAGCTCCAATCCCTACGTCATCAATGCCGGCTTCTTGTGCTACATCAAGCGAAGTTAAGCGATAGTTATAGTCTGCTTTTTTGCCACTCAGGTGGTAATCTTTATAAATTTCTGGGTGATATGTTTCCTGAAAAATCTGGTATGTTCCAATTCCCGAATCTTTTACGGTCCTGAAACCTTCAATGTCAAGAGGTGCTGCATTGATGTTGACACGCCTTATTTCGCCATTGCCTTTTTTTACCGAATACACAGTTCTTACTGTATGGGCAATAAATTCGGCACTGTAATCACGATGTTCTCCATATACAAGTATCAACCGTTTCTGACCATTATCTTCGAGGGCTTCCACTTCGGTTATCAGTGCCTTATCGTCGAGGGTAAGTCGTTGTGCCTCTTTGTTCGATGCACGGAAACCACAATACTTACAATTATTGCTACATTTATTACCTACGTAAAGCGGAGCAAACAAAACTATGCGGTTACCATAAACTTTTGTTTTTAAATCGCGTGCTCCCTGCAATATTTCTTCTATTAATTCCGGATCATCGGCATTTATTAAAACAGCCGTTTCTTCAAGAGTAAGTCTTTCTTTGTTCAGCGATTTTTGAATTACTTCACGAACACGTTCTTTAGTTGGTTTTTCTTTATTCAAATGTCCCCAAATTTCATCAGTATCGATAAATGGTTTCATTCGTTGGTCTTTAATTGCACATTTCTCCGGATAAAATTTCATGTCTTTTGTTTTTAAATATTTTGTTATTATAAATTGTTGTTATCAAAATTTTAAGTTTCCAATCATCAATCGTCAATCATCAATCGTCAATCATCAATCGTCAATCATATAGTTTCC
>JAYENH010000720.1:0-2072 GCA_034721995.1 Bacteroidota bacterium | reverse complement strand
TGTAACTGTTGTACCTCAGCCAGTAAGCGGAAGTTACACTTATGCTGTCCCTGTTCCAAGTATGGATTACGACATATATTCAATAAGGATATATGATAACAGTGGAAACCAAAATGATGCAACTGTTGGCGAAGGATTGGCAACTACCGACGATTTCGACTATGCGCCATTCCCCCCCCACGGTATTAAATTATGATATTACTTATGCTCCGATGGGGGCAAATGCTGCTGCTGTTACATTGCATTGATTTTTGTTAGTTTTAGGGGTGCAAATATTTGCACCCCTGTTTTTAAAATATTTTATTATGAAAAGATTTTTATTATTTCCCTTATTGATTGCCTTGTGCAATTTGCTTTTTGGCCAGGTAGTTACCGAAAACTACACAACCCTGAACACGGGCAGCAACGGCCTTTTAGAAAGCCACATTTATTCGTTTGCCTATGGGCCGGACGGCAAAGTTTGGATTGCCACCCGGGATGGCTTCTCGTTTTACGATGGCAACAGTTGGGACTACATGGATTACGAAGATTTTTATCCCGGAATACATGGATGGCTCCGGCTTTTTACCGACAGCAATGGAAACTTGTGGATAAAAAACATGATAAACATAAATATTCCCTTATTATACTATAACGGTGATTCAATAATCGGCTATGGGCCGGCAGATGGATATGTAGGAGAAAGCTATGAAAGCAATATAATCGAAGACAACGAGGGAGGTATTTATATTCTGCAACAATTTACATTACTTAAGTTTCAAAACGATACATTTTATAACATAAATCTCCCTAACGTAAGTCCTTTACCAAAGCGTAATATTGCACAGGATGCCTGGGGCAAAATAATTATTTCTTATGGTTATGAAACCTTCAGGCAAGGCCCCGAGGGATGGGACGAACTATTCCATCATTCATCTGACAGGATATTGTCAACATCCGATAGTATAACATGGTTGAGCAGTGGTAGCTGGTATAATTTGTTTTATGGCGATTCGTTGATCGAAGAAATTGAGATTACCAACCTGCCTAATAACGGAGCAGGTACTATGAACCAATATTATTCAAATTTTTTAGAGGATAACCAGGGCAATATATGGTCACATCCCAGGGGCAAAAAAGGATTGTTAAAATTTAATGGCTTGGGTTACACCTATTATAATTCCGATAGCGTAGGTTTTTTCAGTGATATTTTTGACGATGAATTAATCCTGGACAACGGCAATCTTTGGTTTGCAAGCTGGGTTGGCGGTATCGAAGAATGGGACGGAAACCAGTTTAACCACATAAACACTTTCGATGGTCTGGTGCAGAACAGCGTTAAAATTATATTGGCAACATCCAACACTATTTATTTTGGCACCCAAAACGGATGCAGCATGTTAAAAGACAACATTTGGCAAAGCTTTAAGTATAGAGTTGATGGCGTGTCGGAATTAATAATAAACGATATTTTTGATTTAGGTAATGAAAAGATTTTGTTTGCAACAGGAAACCACGGCCTGGTAATAAAAGATACAAGCCAATATTCAGGTTATAATTATCTCGAAGGATACCTTGTCCCTGTTGCATCTTGTGCACGAAAAACACAAGAAGGCTTCAACAACGATTTTTGGTTTGCCCATAACAATGGCTTTGCCCATTATTTTGGGGATTCGGTGCATTGGAGCAGTACTACATATTGGGAAAATTTTACTGTTGCCAATGGCCTCCCTTCCGACACGGTATACGACCTCGCCAAAGACAACAACGGGAACATCTGGCTTGCCACAGAAAACGGGGCCGCAAGTTTTCAAAACAATATTTTTACCTGCTACTCAACTTCGCAAGGATTGATAAATAACCAAACAAGAAGTATTTATGTCGATTCGGATGGAAATATCTGGGTTGGCACAATAGCCGGGTTGAGCAAATACGACGGGGTTTCGTGGCAAAACTTTACACAGCTAAACGGGCTTGCCGGAAATATGGTAAATGACATTTTTGAAGATTCACAAGGAAATATGTGGTTTGGTACCGAACAGGGCTTGTCAAAATTCAGCAACCAGAACTTTACAAATTATTCTACTGCCGAT
>JAYENH010000719.1:0-9220 GCA_034721995.1 Bacteroidota bacterium | reverse complement strand
CGCAAAGGTTGCTGGATAAAATAAACAAGGATATTGTCGCCGGCACGTAATTTTAGCGATTTTGCCATCGACGACGACATCAGTACATCATTGCTTTTTTTCGGACTGCCGAAATCTACAGGCTTTCCATCAATAATAAAACGGTTCAGGTAGCTCCAGTCGAAATCGCCGCCCACACCTTTTAAAAGTATGCCTTCGGTATTATTATCGGTTTTAAGGATTCCGGCTTTTGTGGCGTAAACCTGGATATGGCGGATACCCGGCAAATTGGCCAGCGACGGATAAAAAGTTTGCTCGCTACTTACAGGGCTTGATTCGTAGGATGAGGTTAACTCGAAATTACTGATGGTGATATGCCCGCCAAAACCACTTATCCTGTCCCTGATTTCTTTTTTGAAACCGGTTACTATGGCTACCGTGAGAATCATAACTATTAATCCCAGGGCAATACCAATTATTGATATTTTTATTATCGGGCGGGAAATATTTTTCTTCTCCTTTCCCGAAATAATACGACGTGCTATGAAAAGTTCTGTATTCAAAATCAAAAATAAATTCAGTCCAAAACTAATGATTATTGCTGAGTTCTGAGTTTAGGGTTTTGTGTGGTACGAAAAAAATAAAATCAGGAAAAATAATGTACATTTGATGAAATAATAATTATTACTATTATCGCAACAAAAAATACTTTAAAGCTAAAATGAGAGAATTTAACACATCTGGCCCGAACAACCCTGTTAAACATTATACATTGTTCAGGCAAGATATTCTTAACAAAGGAATTAATCTTGTTGAAAGAGAAAAATATTTTACAATTTGTGCTCCCCGACAAACTGGAAAAAGTACATATTTCAGATTGCTGGCCGTTGAATTAGAAAAAACAGGTTATAAAGTTGCCCATATAAATTTCGAAAATTTCGGTACCGAAAAAACACAAACATTCATAACCAGTCTTAAAAGAAATATTAATGAATTCTGGGATACTGATTTTCAGTTTGATACAATTCCTGAGCTTTTTGAAATTATCCAAAGTGAAAATGAAGATAAATGTATATTAATTATCGACGAAGTAGAAGGGATTAATAAGGAGTATTTTGGCGAATTTCTACATTCAATCCGTAATGCCTATCATTCGAAGGAACGCCATTGTTTAAAAAGTGTGATACTTGTTGGAGTTTCAAACATAACCGGTATTATGCAGGATAACGCAAGCCCTTTTAATATTGCCGACGAATTAAACATATCGTATTTCAGCAATGCAGAAACGATGGAGCTTCTTGCACAGCACGAAACTGAAACAGGACAATTGTTCGTCAAAAAAGTAAAATCAAAAATATACGAAATAACAGCAGGACAACCCGGACTTGTTAACGGCTTTGCTTTCAGGCTTGTTGACACAAACCCTGATAAAAAGATAATTGATTATGAAGATTATCTCGAAGTAGAACAATGGTATCTGACACGTAAGATTGATAAGAATATTTCGAATGTATTAAAGGTTGCTAAACGATACAGGAGCTTTGTCGAGAATTTATTATTTACCAATAAGCCGGTGCGGTTCTCAATAGATACCCCGGCAATAGAAGCTTTACACACAAACGGTTTGATAATTTGGGACGATGACAATAATGTGAGGTTTTGGGTGCCAATTTATAAAAAGCGATTGCTTAGTGCATTTTATCCGTTTTTTAACGGCGAAGGAGAACATATTGCAAAAAATATGTTCGCCGATGATTATCTTACCGAAAATGATAAAATAGATTTCGATAAGTTAATTAACCATTACAAACAACATATTAAATTACGAAGTTTCAGACCATTTAGGGAAAAAGACGAAAACGGAAAATTTATATCGGTACCGGAAGCCGCAATGATTTATAGTTTTGAGACTTTCATAAGTGTTTTTCTAACATCGATAAAGGGCAAAAGCTACAGGGAAGCTCATATCGCACTTGGCAATACAGATTTAATAATAAATGTTAAAGGCCTCGAATATTTTATTGAAACAAAAAAGTATTACGATTTCACAAATTTTAAAGAAGGGAAAGAGCAACTTGCATACTATTGTAACAGAGCCGGAATAAATGAAGGCATATACATAGTTTTCATTAAAAATGATATAAAATCGGACAGAATAAAAGAATCAACAGAAAACATAAAAAGTGTAGAAATAAAAACATATCTGATCCGCTACGACGAGAAAAAAGAATTCGGCAAAGATTAAAAGAAAATATTTTTTTATGGATTTTAAATTATTACTCCTGAGTTTATTCCTGATTTTTACTCAAACGTGTAAAGCACAGGACAATCCTGTAATTACCGGAGCACAACAAACAGGAAAATATCTTCCTCTACTTAAAGGAAAACAAGTTGCCGTTTTGGCCAACCCGTCCAGCCTGATTGGAGAAAATCACCTTGTGGACAGTTTGCTTGCATTGAATGTTGATCTAATTAGAATTTTTAGTCCCGAACATGGTTTCCGGGGCAATGCCGGGGCAGGCGAACATGTAAGTAATTTTGTTGATAAAAAAACAGGCCTTCCGGTTGTATCGCTGTATGGCAAACACAAAAAGCCTTTGCCCGAAGATTTAGAGCTTGTAGACATAATGTTGTTCGACTTGCAAGACGTAGGTGCCCGGTTTTACACATATATTTCGAGCCTGCATTATTTAATGGAAGCCTGCGCCGAAAACAACATTCCACTTATAGTTCTCGACCGTCCAAACCCTAATGGCTTTTATGTTGATGGCCCTGTACTGAAAAACACTTACAAATCATTCGTGGGAATGCACCCCGTGCCTGTTGTCCATGGTATGACCATTGGCGAATACGCAAAAATGATAAATGGTGAAGGCTGGTTAAACAATAACCTGAAATGTAATCTCACAATCATTCCGTGCAGAAACTATAATCACAACACCTTATATGAATTGCCGGTCAGGCCTTCGCCCAATCTTCCCAATATGGTGTCGGTTTATTTATATCCAAGCCTTTGCTTTTTCGAAGGGACTATTATGAGTTTAGGGCGTGGCACAAGTCATCCATTCCAATGTTACGGACATCCCGATTTTGTTTTGGGTTCGTTTGTTTTTACTCCACGAAGCATCCCGGGAGTAGCAAATCATCCCAAACATGAAAATAAAAAATGTTATGGTGCAAATTTGAGCAGTGCCGAAGAATTGATCCTTTCTGAAAAACGCATCAACCTAAGTTGGCTGATATCTACTTATGAGGCAATGCACGAAAAGGAAGATTTTTTTATCCCTTTTTTCGAGAAACTTGCCGGTACCGAAAATCTAAGGAAGCAAATCGAAGCCGGAAAATCAGAAAATGAAATCAGGAAAAGCTGGCAAGCAGATTTGTCGAAATTCAAGCAAATCAGGAAGAAGTATTTATTGTATCCCGATTTTGAATAAAATCTCAAACAAAAAGATAATGTCTCCGTATATTTTGAAAAACTAAAAATTGAATGGCATAGGCTAACAGACTTAACCTCATTAATTCATAAACTTACTTAATTTGCTGAACACAAAATTAATACGAGAAATAGAATGTTTAATTCAAATTGAATCAAGTAATTCATAAAAATCATGAATAATCAAGGTTAAAAAATATGGATGGAAACAATATACAAACACCCGAACAAGCTATTCAGTTTTTACAATCTTTAGAGAATGCCCGGTTTCTTTTGGAAGGAGGAAAATGGTACTCGACCGGGCAGTTAAAGAACACACATCTTGAATCAATTATCGGCCTTAATGTTAGCGGGAACAAACTCGGAGGGCTTTCTTTTCTTCAGTTTATGCCTAAATTAAATAACCTGAACCTGAAAAACACAGATTTAGTTAACATCAACGAATTATCAATTATCTCCCAACTTCAGAATTTAGACCTTACAAACAATTCTATTTTAGACTTTTCATGCCTAAAACAATTTAATAAAATTGAATCATTATCGGTGTCAGGAAACAAAGGCGCAGATTTTTCTTCAATCAGTCATCTTGTTTCAATGAACTCATTTTATGCCGGTTCGGCAGAAATTTTGGATATTTCTTTTTTACCGGTCAATGGTAAAATTGCCCAATTAGATTTGAAAAACAATAAGATTAAAGATCTCACTAAATTGTCAGAATTACAACTTCTTACCCAACTCGATTTATCAAATAATCCACTTAACGATATTTCGGCCTTGAAAACATGCAGGAAATTAAAAATTCTTTCGATAAGCCGTACAAAAGCAACAGACATTAATATGATTGCTGAATTATCAAACCTGACCTATCTCTTTGCCGAAGGCCTGGATATCAGTAAAAAACAAACAGCACATTTAGAGGATGCCCTGCCCAACACATTTATGTATTTTTAGAGGTTCAGGGATGAAGGGTTCAGGGTTAAAAAGTTTCGATTTGGTAACACAATAATTAGCCTGACACTTCTTCAATAACAATTTTAAATTTCCAATATCCAATATCAATGCGTTTAATATCTTTGCAGAATATTGCAGGGTAATAGTTTGTTCTGCATTTTCATTATTTATATTGAAATGAAAGAAATAAGAAATTTTTGCATAATAGCCCATATCGACCACGGGAAAAGCACCCTGGCCGACAGAATGTTGGAGATGACTAATACTGTATCGGGGCGCGATTTACAGGAACAGACCCTTGATAATATGGATCTGGAACGCGAGCGTGGCATCACCATAAAAAGCCATGCCATACAAATGGATTACCAAGGCCACGATAAGCAGAAGTATAAACTTAACCTGATTGATACTCCCGGGCATGTTGATTTTTCTTATGAGGTTTCGCGCTCGATTGCTGCCTGCGAAGGGGCACTACTGATTGTCGATGCTACACAAGGTATACAAGCCCAAACTATATCGAACCTATACAAGGCCATCGATCACGATCTGGAAGTTATCCCAATCCTAAACAAAATGGATTTGCCCAATGCCATGCCCGACGAAGTTAAAGATCAAATTATCGACATGCTTGGTTGCGATCCCGACGATATTATTGAGGCATCAGGAAAAACAGGAATGGGCGTTGAGATTATCCTTGAGGCTATTGTTAATAAGGTTCCACCACCAAAAGGCGATACCGATGCTCCTTTACAAGCACTTATATTCGACTCTGTATTCAATTCTTTCAGGGGGATTATTGCATATTTTCGAATTATGAACGGGAGTATCCGTAAAGGAGATCTGGTGAAATTTGTAAACACCGGCAAAGAATACAATGCCGATGAAATTGGGGTATTAAAAATTAAACAGCTTGCCAAAGAAGAACTTTCGTGCGGAGATGTAGGTTACATAATTTCAGGTATTAAAGTATCGAACGACGTAAAAGTTGGCGATACAATTACACATGTAAAAACCCCATGCGACGAATCAATTGCCGGATTCGAAAATGTTAAGCCCATGCTGTATGCAGGAATTTATCCTATTGATGCTGACGATTATGAAGAATTGCGTGCTTCGATGGAAAAACTGCAACTTAACGATGCCTCATTAGTTTATGAGCCGGAATCGTCGGCTGCCCTGGGCTTTGGTTTCCGATGTGGTTTTCTGGGGCTTCTCCACATGGAGATTATCCAGGAACGCCTCGATCGTGAATTTAACATGGATGTAATTACCACCGTGCCAAACGTGTCGTACCTGGTTTTTACAAAAAAAGGTGTAAAAACAGAAGTGCACAATCCATCGGGACTACCTCCCGAAACTACCATCGACCATATCGAAGAACCCTATATAAACGCCCAGATTATTTCAAAAGCCGACTATATTGGCCAGGTAATGAATTTGTGCATCAACCGCCGGGGAACATTGAAAAATCAGGTTTACCTGACCAGTGACAGGATTGAAGTAACTTTTGAAATGCCCCTCGGCGAAATTGTTTTCGATTTTTACGATAAACTGAAAAGTATTTCCAGGGGATATGCCTCGTTCGATTATCACCAAACAGGTTTTAAACCTGCTAAATTAGTTAAGCTTGATATCTTGCTAAACGGCGAAGCAGTTGATGCACTTTCAACACTTCTTCATTTCGACAATGCTTACGATTTTGGCCGCAGGATGTGCGTAAAACTTAAAGAACTTATCCCGCGCCAGCAGTTCGATATAGCTATTCAGGCCGCCATTGGCTCAAAAATTATTGCCCGCGAAACCGTAAAAGCCGTTCGCAAAGATGTAACAGCAAAATGCTATGGGGGCGATATTACCCGAAAGCGTAAGTTACTTGAGAAACAGAAGAAGGGTAAAAAGCGAATGCGCCAGGTCGGTAATGTAGAAGTGCCCCAAACAGCTTTTCTGGCAGTTTTGAAACTTGATTAGAAACGGTTTTTATGTTATATTTTTAAACAAATATGGTTTTAGTATTTCTCTTTATATCCGCAGGTCAACACTCAAACTAATGATAGTCAGAGTCTCACTGTTACGATTAAGGTTGTGCAAGTCGGTATTTAATTGCTTGTAAATTACCATAGTGAGACTCTGACTTGCGGATTTTAGGTTTCTAATAAAGCCCAACGGCTGGGCTATGCGAAATACGGAATTCCGAAGCACTTCACTTTCATTTTACTACTAAACTTTGAGTCCACTCCGAAAAGTCTTTTTGCCACGAATACACAGCTTGCCCCTCGCCTTAGGCGAGGGGAATAAATAAAATATTTTAAATCTAATAATCAGCACTATAACAAATTTGATTTTTATACAATTTCACAGCCTGCCCCGACCTTTTCGGGGAATTATTGCTTTTCGGAGTGGACTCACTTTATTACTTGCATAATCTCTCAATTTACGATGAAACCTGCATTACGTACAGGTTTTGTTAGGCTGCGTAATTATTTATTTCAATGCCATTCTTTTTTATTTCTTCAACAATTGGATTGGAAATATTAAAGTCCAACAACGAAAATGGATGTGGCTCAATAAGCAAATCATCATCGCTTCGCAAACACATTAATTCTATTTGCAAATCAATAATATCATCTATTGATTTGAAAATTATTGCCAAATCAATATCACTATCTGCATGGTTTGTTCCTTTAGCATAAGAACCAAAAAGTATTGCACTTTCAATATGATACTTTGTGGCAATTACTTCTACATATTTTTTTGCAATCTTTATAGCTTCGTTTTTATCCATGCTCTCAGGGTTTTAATATTTGAAATCCATTGGGTAGTATACTCGACAGAACATTTTTTATAAAAATCCTGTTTGTAATCATCGTATCTTGCATTCAAATTAAAAGTGGTTATTGTATCAAGTAAGCGTTTTTTTTTATCATCGAAATCAATATTTGAAAGTTTTGCAAGCCTTCTAAGGTCATGAGTAAAAGGTGCATGTTTTCCTGTCCTTAAAACCACTTTAGCTTTCAATAACCGTTCAATTACCAAATGTCAAATAAACAATGACCAATGATAATCCTTAGAATTAAATAAATGAACCATTGTATCAAAATCCTGGTCTGATTTATTTATCCAATGCGTTATCGTTTTTTCAATATTTATTTTTCCATTTTCCATTAATCAAATTTACAAAATATATTTTGAAACAAAAATAAGCAATCATTGCACAGCACAACATCATACAACCTAACTCGTAAATATTTACTACACACTTGCATTCATTCCACCTTTCGGCATTGTCTATAATCCTTGTGTTATAAATGTACGAATTATCCTAAGAATTGAGGAATAATGTAAAACTCGAAAAGCACATACCTCCAAAGTATGAATCCCGATGCGCTTCTAAATTGAGGACATCGTTCAACTCTGAACTGGGAACTCGAAACTGGGAACTGGGACTGGGAACTCAAAAAACTCCTATTCCGAAATCTGCTTTCTTTTTCTTTTCTTTTGGTTTAGCTGCTGTTCAAGAAGGTTCAATTTCTTTTTTACGGCTTCATCGTCCTTTCTTAAAGAATTTCCAAGTGGATAAATCAATTGCTCTTTGTACTGTGCCGAATCGAGAACCGACATTTTGTAATTGGTAACCTGTCCCGACGAAATGGATTGGATGTTGTTATTTACTAAAAGCAGGTACTCAGCATCTTTGCGTCCCTGGTCGGTAAGCATTGATTTTACTTTGCCGTTTACATGAAAATACGTATTTGCATTTTTTTTAAAAAAACCGACTGCCAAAGGCGGTATTTATTTTTATCGCTTTGCCTTTTGGTCGTTTGTCTCTCACTCCCTTTTGGCAAAGCTCTTTTAGCCCCATTAAATTACTCCGTATTTAACGGGTAAACTTAGAAGGAAGGATAGGATTAGCCACTGTTTACTTGGGAGAAACCAAGCGGAAGCCTATAAAGAAGTTGCTGCGGGCATCTGGAGTGAAGTCGCAGCGGAGCGCCGACCGGCAATAATACGCATTGCTGAACCAGCTACCGCCACGGCGCACGCGGATCGACCCCGAGGATGCTCCTTTAGGATTGGTCTGTGCCGATGTGGAATAAGCGCCAGACCATTCGCTGCACCATTCCCAAACATTGCCGTGCATATCAAACAAGCCATAAGCATTGGCTGCAAAACTTCCTGCCGGCATAGTTTTTTCCCTATATTCACCCTTGGCATTGTTGTTATATGGATAATTACCATTATAATTTGCCTGTGCGGTTGTGAGATTATTTCCGGTATTAAAAGGCGTAGTTGTTCCGGCACGGCAGGCATATTCCCATTCGGCTTCGGTGGGTAAACGGCATCCCATCCATTCGGCAAAGGCAGTTGCATCGTACCAACTTACATTTATTACAGGGCGTTTGCCACGTCCCCAGCCTTCATCATCTGGTTTGTCTCTTCCTGTGGCTTTACAAAATAAATCGTACTGTTCAAAGCTTACTTCGTATTTGCTCATTTTAAATGCACTTAGAGTTACCTGATGTTGGGTTTCTACATTAGATCTGTCAACTTCACTGGTGGGGCTGCCCATAGTAAAGGTTCCCGCGGGGATGTTTGCCCACTCGATGGTGGGCTTGGTTTGCGCTGTGGTTAACAAACAAAAGCTTGCAAACACCAAAATCAAAAAAAATCTCTTCATAATAATTTGTATAAATTTCCTTGCCTACTTTTTAAAGGATTTTCGGCTTACTCCTTTTTTATTATCTTTTTTGTCACTTTGGGTTGTCAGCCCAAATTAAGACTATGGGCTATTTTATTATGTTGGGTAACGATTGCGCTAAAAGTTGGTGCGTTTTAATGCCCACCAATTTTTAGCGC
>JAYENH010000718.1:0-2079 GCA_034721995.1 Bacteroidota bacterium | reverse complement strand
GTTCAACACTTGATCTGAAATCAGTATCAGTTGCACTGTAGCCTATCCAATCCTGTATATTATATGAATATCGTTCCTTTGGCATACCCAACTCTTTATCAGCGGGGAATATTGTTTTTCCTTCTTCGGCTAAATATATTTTCCGCCGTGTAAATTTTATTTGACCAAAAATGCTGAAATACATACGGGAAAATTTGCCCTTGTTTTGATAACAAATAGCAAAACGTTCATGTAAAGAGTTATCTGTCCGATTAACAATGTCTTCTATATACAACATTATTAGCTGCTTTCCTATATTCAGCAATGCCCGGAAAATTTGTCGTTCTACTTCATCAATACGTTTAACATCATCTGTCGGTTGAAAAATTGTGTTTAAAAGTCTTGCAAATTTTTGTTTTATTTCCTGTAACATTTTATCTTTATGTTCCATAGAGTGTTGTGTTTTTGTTAAAGGGGTGAAAAATATTTCAATATTTCTTGCCCTCAACACTCTTTCTTATTATTTTATTGATAGAGTAATAAACAGGTGACTGTTGAAAAAGTCCAAAAAAACATCTTTCTGTTTATCAGAAAGTTATGCAATTTTGGACTATGATAATAAATATAGAAACAAAAATAAACATAGAAGTTGATAATTGCAACTTAAAAACATTAACATTGGCATTTTTGATTGCACTAAAACCGCTATTTAAAAGTTTTGTTACGCAGGCATTGCTGCATTTTTATTATGAATCTTTAGCATCAGGTAAATTATGCAGGCAATTACAAACAAATAAAATAATACAGAAGTCTCATAGTAAACCAACCAAGTTGAAAACTATATTTGGTGATATTTGGGTGCCACAAATACAGGTTCGCATATATCAAAATAATATAGTGATGCAACGAAGTATTACACGACTATTATTAGGAGTAGAACCGAGATACCAGATACCCGGATTTATGAAAGAACTTCTCGGACTGCTCGGTAGTCTGACAACTTATCGGGTAGGACATAAAATATTGAAAATGTTTAGTGGATTTAATTGTAGCCTGATGAGTATTTGGCATAGTGTACAGTGGTTGGGAAAGCGGATAAATTTATCCTTAGCAAAGGATGGTATTAATGAGTTCGAGGCAGACGGTACAGGAATTCCCACCAGAAACAGCGGCAAACGAGGAAGTGAGTTAAAGATTGTATTTCAACGTAATAAAAAAGGCAAATTGCATTTAGTGGGAATCGCTATCGGAAAATACAAAGAAGCATCTAATTGGCTACAAGCTATGGGCAATGCTATAAAAGAAGGCATCACACAATTTGGAAAATTGATATTGGCAAGCGATTGCGACAGTACAATTACCGAAACAGCCTTGCAATGTGATGATAAAGTAGTATTACAAAGAGACTTATGGCACGTATTTCATCAATTGAAATATTATTTATGGCAGGACAAGGTTGAAAAGTCTATTCGTAACAACATCATCTCATTGGTGTATAAACTGATGTTGATAAAGAAACAATTTACTGTAGAACATAGACTTCAACTCGTTGGCATTGTGATAGAAAGTCTTATACAAAATGGCTATACTCATACTGCTACGTATTTAAAAACCTGTACAGAAAACTTTTACACTTACAAGAAAGAAAAGAATACAAATATCTACACATCTAAAACTGAACGTAGTATGAGAACAATTAATGCTCGCATTAATGTAGGGGTGTGGAGTGATGATGGAGCACTTAATGCTATTAAAATTCGGCTTTCTTATTATTATAATGGGTTTGGTATGCCCGATTGGGAAAAAAGAGATAAAGTAGCATGAAAAAAGGAAAAATGAAGCCAATTGGAAGGAGAAAAGTAAATAATTCAACAATAAAAGTAGAAAATGCTATTGATAAAGCTGATTGGTGAATATATAAACACAATGAAAATATCAAGAAAACAAAAAGATAGCTAAGTCACTTATTTTTTACACTATCAATATTTTTACGTATTTCACTGCTATAGCTGTACTTATTTCGTGCATAAATGTGCTCAAAGTCATGGATCGCAAAAGATATAATTTCCGGCGTTAGCTTCTTCCGGGCTCCTTGTCCTG
>JAYENH010000717.1:0-2081 GCA_034721995.1 Bacteroidota bacterium | reverse complement strand
AGCGAAGAAGAACGTTCGAAAAAGATTTCGGAAAGCTCAAAAAAATTAATTAAAGCAGCTACTACTGATACTCATTATGGAGGCGTTGTAAAAGCGATGTACGAAGGCAATCGTTTTTATCTTTTTGTTTACGAAACTTTTAAAGACATCCGCCTGGTAGGTGCTCCCCCGTCGGCAATTGGCAAATACGGTGGCGATACCGACAACTGGATGTGGCCCCGTCATACCGGCGATTTTTCGATGTTCCGTATTTATTCAGGCACCAACAATAAACCCCTGGAGTACACAAAAGACAATAAGGCATACACGCCAAAGCATCATTTTCCAATTTCGTTGGACGGACATAAAAACAACGATTTTGCATTTGTTATGGGATTCCCCGGTAGCACCGACCGCTACATGACCTCGTACGGCATTGCCGAAAGCCTCGACAAAGAATATCCGGCACGTGTTAAAATAAGAGGTAAAAAACTTGAGGTAATGAAAAAATTCATGAACCAAAGCCAGAAGGTACGAATCCAGTATGCATCGAAATATGCAAGGGTATCGAATTACTGGAAATATTTTATTGGTCAGAGCAAGGGGTTGAAAAAGCTTAAAGTTTATGATAAAAAGAAAAATTACGAAAACGAATTGCAAGCCTGGATAAATAATGATGCCAACCGGAAAGCCAAATACGGCGAAACATTTAAACTTATCGAAGATGCCTATAAAGAAAAAAGCAGCAATTTTTTCAGCATAGTTTATTTCTCGGAAGCTCTGCGTGGAATTGAAATTACATCCTTTTCGGCAAATGCATATTACGGGCTATCTAAAATATTAAAAGATAATCCGAAAGATTCTGAAAAAATTGCAAAAGCCGTTGAGGCACTCAAAGAATCGGGTAAAAGCCATTTTAAAGATTACGACCAGGCTACCGATAAATTGATGACAGCCGAAATGCTGGCTATGTTTATTGCTGATGTCGATCCGGCACATTATCCAGGCGAAATTGCTAAAATTGCTAAAAAATATAAAGGTGATTATTCGAAATATGCCGATAAACTTTTCGCAAAAAGCTTGTTTGCCAACGAAGAAAATTACAATGATTTCCTTGAAAAACCATCTGCAAAAAAATTAAAAAATGATCCGGCATTTAATCTTTATATTTCGATACGTAAAAAGCAAGGCGAATTATATAAACAAATACAGCCCTCGTTTACAAAATTAAATAAAGGTCGCCGCCTGATGCTGGCCGCCATGTTAGATAAGGAAAATGGCAAGTTGGGCTACCCCGATGCAAATTCAACACCTCGTTTCACTTATGGTTACGTTGGCGATTACAATCCAGCCGATGCTGTTCATTTTAAACATTACACAACCATCGAAGGGATTATGGAAAAAGAAGACCCCACAAATCCTGAGTTTACCGTTCCCGTCAAATTAAAAGAACTGTATAACAAAAATGATTATGGTAGGTACGCCGATAACAATGGCGACATGATTGTTTGTTTTACCACCAACAACGATATTACGGGAGGAAACTCGGGAAGCCCCGTGCTTAATGCAAAAGGCGAACTTACAGGTGTAGCTTTCGATGGTAACTGGGAAGCCATGAGTGGCGATATTGCTTTCGAAACCGAGTTACAAAAGTGTATCAATGTAGATATTCGTTACGTGCTTTTTATTATTGATAAATATGCCGGGGCCACAAACTTAATTGACGAAATGACAATTATGCAAACTCCCAAAGCTCCTGTAAAAATTAACGGGCAAAACGGACAAAGGAAAAAAGCAGTTATGAAATCGAATATGCAAAAGAAAACCAGGCTCGAAGAAGTGGCGCATTAAAGTAGTCCTGAGTTTCCGGTTAAGAGATCAATATTACCTAACCCAGATAAACTGGAAAAGAATAACTGCCACAGATTACTCACAATATTATATGTTCTTAAAGGTGTTCATGAAAAAGTTCACAGATTATAAATAAAAATAATGCTATTGCAAATAATTATTCACAGATTTCAAACTACCTTTGGTAGTTTGCTTTGTGAAAATTTATTCTGGTAAATTCCTTTTAATCTGTGAATCTGTGGCATTTTTTG
>JAYENH010000716.1:0-2083 GCA_034721995.1 Bacteroidota bacterium | reverse complement strand
CAACCAGGGAAATATTTGGTTAGGCACAAGCAACGGCCTGGTAAAATTCGATGGTAGCAATTTCGAAATCTATAATCAAACATCAGGATTGCCAAGCGATTATATAGCATGTCTTTTTGAAGACACACAGGGAAATATCTGGATAGGGACAAACATGGGGGCTACTGTATTTGATGGAATAAACTGGACAAACTATAATGCCGGTCAGGGTTTGCAATGGAGCAACAATGCATCTGGCATTCATTATATCTCACAAGATCAAAGTGGCACAATATGGGCCGGAGATCGCGAAATTGCCTATCTTACAGGAAATACATGGACTGTATTGTCTCCAACTCAAATTACCAACTCTACAGAAACAATAATTAATATTTCAACAATAGTTAACGATACCATCAATAACCGACTGTGGTTCGGGACATACGAAAAGGGGATATTTTATCGCGAAGGAACCAATTGGCACCGACATTCGGTAAACGAAGGTTTGTCCACCAACAGGGTATTGTGCGGCTTTTCAGACTCTCAAAACAGGGTATGGTTCGGTTTAAAATCGGGAGGATATGCCGTTTATGAAAATTCTGGCTGGTCTTACACAAATACTTATTCGGGCCTTGTCGAAAACGAGATCCGCGATATTCACGAAAGTAATAGTGGCGACATATTTATAGTAACCAAGAATGGCCTGAGCCGTTATGATTTTCAGCAATGGGATGCTTTTCATACATGCTATCATTGTTATACCGGATATGTAGTTAAAAATGATTTTGATGGGGATGTAACTTTAATTGGCAACCAACTTTACAGGTATATAAACAATGCCTGGGATACTACATCTTTTGCCACATCGGGTAGCGGAGTGGAAGATTTTATCTCTTTTGCTCACGACGACTTTTGGTTAATTGCTCCAGGGGGTGTTGCTCATATCTGGGGCCCGGATTTTTGGAGCTTTTATAATTTCGAAAGTTGGGGCGTGAATGAAGGGTTGCCCCATTATATTTGCGATGCTATTGAAAGAGATTCCTCTGGGGTTATATGGGCAGGGACACATAATGGTATGGCATACAAACAAGGAAATGTTTTTATCCCTTTAACACCGCCATCCGATGATCTTGGAAAAAGGATCAATGATATCAGAACTGATTTGGTAGGCAATATTTGGTTCGCAACAAATATGGGGGTTGCCAAATATACAGGCACGAGCTGGGATTTTTTTTATGAAACAGACGGCCTTGCCAATAATTGGGTAGAAGATATTGAAATTGCCGACGATAGCACAATATGGTTTGCCACATGGGGAGGCATTTCGGTATTAAGCGATACGATTATTTACAGTATAAAAAAACCAGATGGATTAATCCATAACTTTGCCCGTTGCATCGAACAGGACCACCTCGGCAATATGTGGATTGGCACACAACACGGAATAAGCATGTTGCACAATGCAGTAACTATTCTGGAAAAAGAAGAAATAAAAAGCCAGGCCAACCTTGAGCTTTTCCCAAACCCGGCATCTCAAAAAATCAGCATAAGCGCAGAAACAACTTTGATCAAAATAGAAATCTATAACCAAAACGGGCAATTAGTAAAAACCATTTATCCTGATAATAGTTTTATAAATATTGATGTTTCAGTATTTTGCCCCGGCAACTACTTTGTCCGTGCCATTGGCAACGATAATGTTTGGGTCAGGAAATTTGTGGTGATAAGGTAAGGTGATACTCATCCGATGACTTGAAGTTATCGGATGAGTTGTCGAAGCTCCACTTCGTTTCACATTCCAAAGAGTAAACCACTCAACTTGTTCTCTGCAAACTTGATTACCTGTTGTGCCGAGGCAGGTATATCTGTGCTATCGACAGGAAGAGAATAAATACTTTCCGGTTCTCTTTTCGACAATCCTTTTGTGTATGCCTTGTCGTAATAGTTGAGCACCAATGAAATTGCTTCGGAAAAATCTCCTTTTTCGATTGATTCGATACAAATTTTTTCTGATGAACTTCCTAAGCGTTTTGCAATTTTATGGACAGAAACTTTTAATTCTTCGCTGTCGATACCTACATATTCCTTTACCAGTCTAACTACA
>JAYENH010000715.1:0-2087 GCA_034721995.1 Bacteroidota bacterium | reverse complement strand
TTCGGCAGTACGAACAAAACGCAGGATATTTTTATTGCGATCGCGTTTCAATATCACTTCCATAACCGGAATAATGCCTTTATAGTAGCCTTCATCGCGGGGTTTTGCTGTTATGCCACTCCACTTCATGCGCGATTCGAGTGTGTGCTTTCCATAAGGGATTTTAATTTTGTTGCTGCCGTACAGCACAATGCGTTTTTGCTCATCGCTTAAATCTTTCCACGGAATATCAACATGAAAACCTTCTGCCCGGCACACCTCATCAAGGACATCCATGGTTACCTGCGAATAAATAATATAACCCGACGGGGTAGTGATAAGCAATGCCCCCTGGCGTAAAGTTTTCTCAGGATTTTCAACAAACAATTCAGGATCGAGCCTGTCTTCAACGCCCAAACCCTTGCAGGCAGGGCAATAACCTTTTGGCGAGTTAAAAGAAAAGAGGCTTCGTTCGATTTGTGGTGTGAAATTTTCCGGTGCTTTTCCGAGGCGGGCAAAAAGCAGGCGCAGGTAATCGTAAATTTCGGTAAGGGTGCCAACGGTCGAGCGCGGATTGCGGACAACGGTCCGCTGGTTTACGGCAATGGCAGGTGAAAGGCCGCTTATAAGTTCAACATTTGGGTGCGTGAGTTTTCCAAATAACTGTCGTGCATGGGATGAAAATGATTCTAAAAATTTCCGTTCGGCCTCTTTGTAAATAATATCGTAAACCAAAGTTGATTTGCCCGAACCCGAAACCCCTGTTACCACAACTAATTGGTTTCGTGGAATTTTTATATCGATCGATTTCAGGTTGTTCTCGCTTGCATTTTGTATTATAATTTCCTGCTGCATTTCAAATTTCTTTCAAACTATAAAATTGAATTGCAAAGAAAGTAGAAATTGCGGCCATGTAAAATAAGATGAAGGGACAATTTCGATAGGGGAAATCAGGCGTTAGGAATTTGGAACTCCCCTGACTTTTGGAATACTAATTACTCAATAATCATTAATAAATCATTCAAAAGCTTAAATTTCAATTTCGATCATGTTAAATGGAATATCAATAAGCGACTGGTAATCTTCGCCAGCTTCAATCATATCTTCGTCGTCGGATTCGTAATGCCAGTTTATGCTTACATTTGCATTGTTTAGGCGCTCAAGCTTTTTAAAAATATCAAGTATGCACTTCGACGATGAAGTATTAAAGTATTCGAGTTGTATATCCACTGTTGTCTTTTTGCCGGGGGGTTCGGCATATTTGTCTAACCATTCCATAAAGGGTTTATAAAACTCAATTGAATTTTCGGGTATGGATCTTCCTTTTATCCTGAATAACCCTTTTTTTGCATCGAAAAAAATTTCCGGTGTTTTTTCAGTTCCACCTTTGTACATGTTTTTCATTTGTAGTAATATTTACCCATTTATTCTTGTATCAGAAATAAGTTATTCATTAACTGTAACTTTTATGACAATTGTTAAAAACCCAAATTCATCATTATAGTCGTGAAAATAATATGTTAGTTCGTTTCCAGTTTTTCGTGCAATATCTAATAAACCTAAGCCGGCACCACCCTTATCTGTAAATTCGCCGCTGTTTAGTATTTCGCGATATATATATTTAATCTCTTCTGCCGTAAGTGAATTAACCTGATCGAAACGAGCCTTTAAAATCTGGATTTTATCGCGTTTAATAAAATTTCCAGAGGCAATATTAATACAATTATCATGTAACGAAATAACAAAAACCCCAAATTTATCTGAAGTCTTAGAACTTTCGGGTGGTTTTTCGGGAATATTATGGTAAAGGTTTTGAATGCTTTCAACGATTACCCTAAATGCTTTTTTCCTAAGACCGGGTTTTACATTAAGTGTATTTAGTTTCTCCTCAATTGTTGAAAGTACAATGTCAATTGAGTTGTTGGTAATATCACCTTCGTATTCATAAAGAATATCACCTTTGTAAAAATCCCTAAAAAGCTCCTTTACATCTATATTCATAATGGAAAAATTAACCAATAGCCAATGGTTTCAAAAATAGTAAAAATGTTTAAGAATTCAATTTCTTTTGATTATGTTGTAATTTTTGTTGATAAAGCAACAATTTT
>JAYENH010000714.1:0-9289 GCA_034721995.1 Bacteroidota bacterium | reverse complement strand
GAAAAAATAGTATTTGCCCCCAATGAATTACTCCCTGTATTAAAGGTTGTGTAATGCGTAAATTGGTATTGGGCATTTGTTAGTAAAGTAATTAATATAAATAAAATTGTCAGTTTGTTTTTCATGGTTTTATAAATTGTTTAGTGAAATTAGTCATGTGTTTGCAATAATAGTATTTAATAATAATGTTATTGCTCAAATATGTGAAATGCAGCATTTCCTTCGACTTGTTTTACACGAAAAAAAATAAAAAAAAGTTTTGGTAATTTGCGTTAAAGAAATGTGAAAAGATTATATAGTTTTTTGAATTATTTTTCCGTAACCCTTCATCTCATCACCACAAACTTCTTAACCCAAACATCATTTTTACCCGTAGCACGGATAAAATAATTGCCGGGCGATAAACCGGAAATATCTATTGTTTGCTGGTTTTTATTGATGCTGGTTTTTCTGAGCAACTGTCCGCTTGGGTTGTATAGTTCTATTTTTTTTATTGTTGCTGATGAATAAATATTGATTTTGTTTTTTGCAGGGTTTGGATAAATCTCAAAATTATTGTTGCCCCGGCCATTTTCTGCAATTTCCTGTGTAAGGCTAAGTTTCGACGCACCAAAATTTGTCCCGACCCAAATATTATCATTTTCATCCTGGGTAATGCAATTTATATGGTTATTACTTAAACCATCGGCAGTAGAATAATTTGTAAAGTTCTGGTTGCTGAATTTTGACAAGCCCTGTTCTGTACCAAACCACATATTTCCTTGTGAATCTTCAAAAATGTCATTTACCATATTTCCCGCAAGCCCGTTTGTTTGGGTGAAATTTTGCCACGAAACCCCGTCGTATTTGCTCAGGCCGGCAATTGTGCCAACCCAGATATTTCCATTCGAATCGACATAAATACTTCTTGTTTGGTTATTTATCAATCCTTGTGCAGTGGAATAAACGTTAAAAACATTGTTTTGAAAACTTGCAATTCCGTTACCGGTAGCAAGCCAGATATTTCCAATACTGTCTTTACAAAGGTCGTACAGCGTATCGGAAGGGAGGCCATTGGCTGTAGTAAAATTTTCCCAATAATTTGTAGTGTTGGCCCATTGTGTTGAATCGCCAAAATAATGTGCTAATCCCCAGTAATGAGCAATCCAATAATCACTGTTAATACCTTTTATTATTTTTTGTGGACAAGAACTTGCAGGATTAAGAAAAAATTGAAGATACAGGTAATCCCCATAATAACTAGTATCTTTGACTACTAAACCGTCGCTCGAAGTGGCTAATAATAACCTACCATAGCCTAAATCATACATGTCGTTTATTCTTAGTCCCAATCCATCATCTACTGAAGTGCCTGCATTTGTATAATCATCTCCATATTTTATACTATACCAATTATTGTCTTTTAAAATGCTGCATCCGTTTTGGGTGCCAAAATAAATCGAATCGGAAACAATAAGTATACTTTTAACGGTATTTTCAGCCAGGCCATCGAAAGTATTTATTAGGTTAAATTGGTTTCCATCCCACTCTACAATGCCGCCCAACCAGTTTACAAACCATAGTTTGCCGTTGTTCAGTTTTAGTTCGTCTATAAAAATACCGGTATTAAAACCGAAACTATCAGCATGAAAAAAGGTAAAATCCTGCCCGTCATATCTCAATAAACCATTTGTGTTTGGACAAGACCAAATATTGCCCTGATCATCTTCTAAAAAGTTTGTGTAAAACTCAAATGTTGTTGAAGTACCTGAGCCAGGTAGAATAGGTATTAGAATAGAATCGACAACTGAATTGCAATATAAAAACTTAATGTAACCTTCGTTTCTTAAACATGTCAGATTGTCTGAAGTTGTTAATATTTCAAATGAGGGCAACGAAAATATTTCATCCCATCCTTCAGAACCCTGTCTATAAGTTTTGTAATTTGATGAAATTACCAAACTGCCACACGTGTCCTCAATAAGATTAAATCCGGGAACAGGACTTCCAACCGGTATGTTTATATTGGTGAATGTATCATTGGTAAACTTAAATAATGTATTTTGTTGTTGAATATAAATAGCTCCACTGCTACTTTCGTATATATTGCTCTCAGCAGACATGCTGTAATAACCATGCAAGGGCCCATAGCTTATGATCGAGTCTCCATTATAGCATAACAGTAGATTATTCCCTTGGGTAGAGTTCCTGTTTATCCAGAGGTTTCCATTGCTATCTGTAAAAAGTCTGATGTATTTGTCCAGTCCTGGATAAAAATCATCATAATTCTGGTATGCCCAATTACCGCTATCGTAATACGACAAACCGTTTTTTGTGGCAATCCATATTTTGCCACCCGGCCCGTAGGCAAGTGATGTAACCTGACTTTCCAACAGACCGTTGCTGCCAGTGTTTAGAGTAGTGTATGAATTAATTGATGTTTGTCCAAAAAGTAAATTGCTGAATGCAATATAAAACGAAAAAAGCAGAAAATTTTTCATGTCTATGTATTTTAATTTGAAGGGTGCAGTATAACTGCACCCTTCAAAATAATTAATATAACAAAATATAAGCACTATTATTAGTTGGAGGATCCGGCGGGGGGGGAGGAGGGGGTATCGCTGATACAGGTGTATATGTTACATCATAATTTAATGTTGGACCAAAAGGCACATAATCAAAATCATCGCTACTGCCCATCGTGTCGCCGACTGTTGCATCATTTCCGTTGCCACTATTATCATATATCCTAACAGAATATACGTCATAATACCATGGATATGTAGAAAAATGGTATGTCCATCCACCATAAACAGGTTGAGGTTCAACTTGCATAGTTGGAAGAGATGTGACTGAGGCAGGATTTCCGGGAATCCAAAGTTGTACGTTCATGTATATTGGAGTACCTGTAGAAAATACTTCTACATGATATTTCATATTGAGTCTTGGATGATACTGCGCATAGATTGAACTTGTGAGAAGGAATACTCCAATAAGTAAAAATAATAAATATTTAGTTTTCATAACTTTATATTTTAATTTGATTGCTAAATTTAAATTTCAAAATGGCTGTCTTGTAAATTTGCCTGGAACCCGGGCTACCCGCTTTAAGTTGGACATTGCTGTTTTATAATTTTCCCCGGATAGGGAAGTGCTGTAAATTCCCGGCTATGTAAAAATTGTCCAATTTAAAACGGGCAAACGGGAATTTACATTGTTTCTGCTGCCCTGCTTGCAGCCAACACAGGGCAGCCATTTACTCTAAATCGTTTTTCCCTAAAACGAATATGTGTTTTGTTTTGATTGAAAATATATATCCGTATTGTTCATTGTTTAATTTATGTTGATTCAATAAAACCGTAAATATCCTGAAAAAGCGTATTATGCAAACATCAGTAAAAATTGAACAGATTACTGTAAAACACGCAAATAATGATTTTTGAAAAATTGAAAATAAATCAGGAACTCTCTCTCTCTCTCTCTCTCTCTCTACAAACACAGGGCTTTGGGCAGTTCATAATGGCTAAGGTTAAAAAAAATTATTTCTTTCGATGCTCTTTATACGGGCAAAGATAAAAAAAAGTTTGGTAATTTGAGTTAAAGAAATGTGAAAAGATCATATAGTTTTTTGAATTATTTTTCCGTAACCCTTCATCTCATCACCACAAACTTTTTGACCCAAACATCATTTTTACCCGTGGCCCGGATAAAATAATTGCCGGGCGATAAACCGGAAATATCTATTGTTTGCTGGTTTTTATTGATGCTGGTTTTTCGTAACAGTTGGCCGGAAAGGTTGTAGATTTCGATCTCCGCTATCGGGATTATTTCTGATGAAGACGAAATGTTTATAGTATTTTTTGCAGGGTTTGGGAAAATCTCAATACTTGTTTGGCTTTTTATTTCTTTATTTTCGAGTATCTGCACAGCGTTGTGCAACATGCTTATTCCGTGTTGTGTGCCTATCCACATATTGCCGAGGTGGTCTTGTTTAAGACTGCGGGCATGGCGGTGTACCAGTCCATCCTGTTCTTTTATGCTTATCATTCCGGTATCTGTTAATACAGAAACTCCACCTAATGTTGCGAACCAAATAGAACTATCGCTGGCTATTTCTATATCATTGACATAATTGTCGGCCAGTCCATCTGCCTCGAAATAAAACTCCCAGGTGGTACCCGATTTACATGCAAGCCCATAGTTCGAGGCTATCCAAAGATTTCCATCATAATCGGTACGGATATCCAAAAACCTATATCCAAAGTCGTCGTTAGGAATATTTATAGGAATATAAACACTGCCCTGCAAATATGCCATGCCATGCATAGTACCTACCCACAAAACCCCTGATGAATCACGCTCGATTGTCAGGCAAGATAAATCTGGCAAACCCTGGCTGTAAGGTATCCAATTGGCGGGGTTCCAAAAATCGGGGCCAAAAAAATGCTTGGTGCCCCAACCAGCAGACCAATAATCGTCCGATGCTTCAGAAATAAAATCAACCCCTGTACCACCTCCACCTGAATATACATATATTGAGTCCCATGTACTGTTACTGTAACGGTACATGTGTTGCTGGTCAAATACAACAACATTATTGTCAAAATCATTATTTACTAAACGTTTTGTATTACTCTCAAAATTTGTAAAGTAGCTTTCCCATTGTACAAGATTGAATTTGCTTATGCCGTTTTGAGTAGCAGCCCAAATTTCATTATCTACACTTTCACAAATATCGTTTATCCAGTTTTCACAAAGACCCGAATTGGTGGTATAATATGTCCAGTTTGCCGATTCGTATTTGCACAAGCCACCCGATTTCATGCCAAACCAAAGCCTGTCTTGCGAGTCCAATAATCCACAATTTACCCTGTTCGATGGTAGGCCCTCGTTTATAGTATGCCGGTACCAGTTGGTACCTTCTTTATAAAACAAGCCTTCGTATTCTGTTCCAAACCATAACCTATTGTTAATAGTGTCATTAACTATTGTAACAATATTTACAATGTCGTCGGTAGAATTGGTCAGTTGTGCAGGGTTTAAAACCGTCCAGGTATTTCCGGTTAGATAAGCAATTTCAATTCCTCCTGCCCAGATGGCGCCGGTTTCGTCCTCCGAAATACAGTTTATGCCTGCACCGTTGTTGCTCCATTGCAAACCATTGCTTGTGTTATATGTTGTCCAGACGTTCCCATTGAACATCGAAATGCCTAAGTGGGTACCAACCCATATATAACCTTGTGTATCTTCATAAATACAGCTAACATAATCGCCTGCCAAACCAGTACTTGTATTAAAAAGCTCGAAAGATGAACCATTAAACTTCAATAAACCCGAAGTAGTCGCTATCCAAATATTTCCCTGGCTGTCGCAATATATTCTATCTGAATGATACGAGGAGCTTGGAAGAGGGTATTGAGTAATGTTTGCCCCATCGTATTTATTAAGGGTGTCTTGAAATTCAAACCAAAGGTTACCGCTATTGTCACAATCGAAAATAAAACGTTCTCCAGTCGTATAAGATTGGCTAGGGTCAATAATATCGTATTTTGGAGAAAAATCGATGTTGTCATATTTCATTAAATTATCAAAACTTGAAATATACAGATGATTGGTAATTGGGTTTTCCGATATATAATAAATGGTATTCGATCCCAGCGAATTACTTCCCGTATTGTATGTTGTGTAGTTAGAAAACTGGTATTGGGCATTCGCTAACAGAGAAATAAATATAAATAAAATTGTCAGTTCCTTTTTCATAGTTTTATAAATTGTTTAGTGAAATTAATTATGTATTTGTAATAATAGTATTTAATAATAATGTTATTGCTCAAATATGTGAAATGCAACATTTCCTTCGATTTTGGATTATGAAAATGTATTAAAAAAACATAAGGTTGCGGTAAAGCAACCTTATGTTAAACTTGTTAATCTTTACAGTCAATTTCTGCTTTTCTGTTACCTTGTTGTGGTAGATAATAAACTGAGTAACCATTATTCTCACATTGATTGCAATCTTCGATTAGTTCAGTGGAATATGTACTATAACTGTGTGTTGCAGCAATAGAGGATTGACACCCTGTTGCTTTAATTGTGAATGAGACAAGCTCATAATCACTATCAGTTGGACATTGATATTCGATTGTTGTAATACCTCCAGCACCAACGGTTGTATTATTAACAATTTGGCTACCATTGAATTCGTAAGTGGCGTCAATTCCGTAAGGAGTATTTATATTGTTTTCCACATCTACGTCCTGTGCAAACGCACTAAATCCAAGGCAAAATAATATTGCCATTAAAAACATTAATTTTGATTTCATATCAAAAAGTATTAAATTTGAAACTGAGAGCTGGCAAAAGTTCACAAGGGCTGTCTTGCCTTTTGCCAGGGAGTAAAATCTACCTGCTGCCCCGCAACAGCCGATAAAATGTGGGGCAGCTTTTTACACGAATTCGTTTTTCCCTATTATAAAGATTGACTTATGTAGTTGGAATTGAAAAGTATTTCTGTTGTAATTCTCATTTTGAAGGTAGAATTTGTTGATATTTGAAATTGTAAAATAGCTGATACAAGTATTTGTAAAAAATAATAGTGGCAATATGAAAAAGGGAAAAAGCATTTTTAAGAGGTAATTAGAGATGAATGATTCTTTAAAGTCTCTCTCTCTCTCTCTCTCTCTCTACAACCACAGGGCTTTGGGTAGTTCATAATGCTTAAGGTTAAAAATGTTTATTTCTTTCGACTCTCTTTATACGAACAAAAATACAAAAAGTTTTGGTAATTTGAGTTAAAGAAATGTGAAAAGATTATATAGTTTTTTGAATTATTTTTCCGTAACCCTTCATCTCATAACCACAAACTTTTTAACCCAAACATCATTTTTACCCGTAGCACGGATAAAATAATTGCCGGGCGATAAACCGGAAACATCAATTGTTCCCTGTTTTTTATTGATGCTGGTTTTTCGTAACAGTTGGCCGGAAAGGTTGTAGATTTCGATCCCCGCTATCGGGATTGTTTCTGATGATGATGAAATAATTAATTTGTCTTTTGCAGGGTTAGGAAAAATATCAATACTTGTTTGGCTTTTTATTTCTTTATTTTCGAGTACCTGCACAGCGTTGTGCAACATGCTTATTCCGTGATGTGTGCCAATCCACATATTGCCGAGGTGATCCTGTTCGAGGCAACGTGTATGTCTATGTATCAAGCCATCTGATTTCTTAATGCTATACATTCCTGTATCGGTTAATACTGATACACCACTTGCTGTTGCAAACCATATAGTACTATCATCTGCTATTTCAATATCGCTAACCAAATTGTTGGCTAAACCATCTGTTTTAAAATAAAACTCCCAAGTGGTATCCGTTTTACATGCAACTCCATAATTTGATGCTATCCAAAGATTTTCTTCGTAATCATTTCTAATGTCATAGATTTTTTTTCCAAAATCATCAGAAGGAATATTAACAGGAATAAAAATGTTGCCCTGCAAATAAGCCATACCATTATCAGTGCCAACCCACAAAATCCCTGACGAATCCCGTTCGATTGACAGGCAATTCATGTGTGGTAATCCCTGGTTATAATCTATCCAATTTGCAGGATTCCAAAAATCGGGGCCAAAAAGATGCATAATTCCATCACTGGCAGTCCAATAATCATCTGAGGCATCAGAAATAAAGTCGTTTGCGTAGCCACTACCATAGGCATAAATTGTGTCCCAGTTGTAATTGTTATAGCGGCATAAACGGTGATTGTCAAACACAACGATATTACTGTCAAAATCGCTTTTTACAAGATCTTTATGAAAATCATCATATTTTTCTGCATTATATAGGACTCGATACTGCTCTTTTGGTTTGCAATTACCATCTAGCTGCAACAGATTAATAATAGCTTTGGCATAATCTATGGCCAGGAAACGAAGCTTATCATTATCTTGGAAAATACAATCAATATCCTTTGTAGAATAGGCGCCTTCAACCATAATAATATAAGCGTCCGGGATACAATAAGATATAAACCCTAGTGGATTTCCTATTGCATTAGGTTTTTTCGGAATATTGAGACTTTGATATCTGCCTAGAACTTTGTCTGAAAGAAAAGCAGACATTTTGAGAGAATGATTGCTTTTTCCATAATATAATATTCGATAGCCTGAATCATAACTATTATCAAGATGAAAATCCAAAGCAAGAACATTTTTCCCTCTATTCTTTCTGTAGATATCATTAATTGCACTCACTGTTGAGTCGAAATTTCCCAAATCAATTCTCATGTGGTTTATTTGCAATATATTATTAGGGCTAATATCAAAACACTGATAATTATCTTTTTCCATTTCTTCCGATATACTGAATGAGCCCCATCTATCAAAGCCTATAAAGCGAATATTAACCCCTATGTTCCTATAATGATTGAAAAATTGATGTACATATTCATAATCGACAGAATTACCAGCACATATATTTAAGTATCCAGCTTCTTTCCAGCTTAAGACCTTCATCCTGTCATATTTCTCTTTGTTTATTATTTGAGCTTCGGGTATAAATGATTTGTTCAAGATATATAAGTTTTCATCTGCATCAAAAGCCACCAAACTAACGCTTGTTAAGTCCAATCGATTCGATAAGTCAACACCTCCATACCAGGTTAGATCTTTCAGTTTGTTATCATTAATATCAAAATTACCAGTATTTTCTTTGAAGGTTTGAAAATCAAAATGTCTGCTATTAGCATTTAAGAATATATTGCAGTTTTTCGATATGAAACTCTTTTTTGATTCTGTATCTACCACTGCTTTTTCTTTGTCTTGTATTAATTTTTCCAGAATAACCGATTTACCTAGATTAGGATTTGCTTTGATATATTTTTCAGGCTCTTTCCATTCTCTGAGGCTATCCAATTCTGCTATATATATGAATTCTTCATCTGCTGTAACTTTTCCTTCTAGAGCTTTAGTTGCATAATTATATTCGTCCATGCAAAAACCTGTTGTCAAAAATCCTGCTGTGGTAATCATCATCAAATGAGTATTCTGCATGGTATCCTGGGAGGATTTGATAACGTCAAATAAGTTTATATCTTTATAAGCATGAATTTCATCGAGGATCCCAAATGTAACTCTTAGTCCATCCAATGTGTTTGATTCGCTTGCTAAGGCTCTCATTTCTCCTGTAGATTTCCCTTTTTCTTTATAATTATAGTGTCTTGCCTTAGAGGTTCTTGAGTATTTGCTTAGTTTTGGATCAAAGGCAATCATATCCGCTGCTCTTTTGAAGCATATAGCGGCTTGTTCTT
>JAYENH010000713.1:0-9293 GCA_034721995.1 Bacteroidota bacterium | reverse complement strand
GGTTTACGAAAACCATGCTGCCCTGCTTTTTTCAAGCTACAGTAAAGAATTTGTTTTCGATAGTGAAACAAATAGGCAAGGCTATCAGAAATTCGGCGTAAGTCAGCTTGAAAATGAAATTGGTATTCTTCAATCGTATACTCTTGTTAGACAGGCTCTGCAGAAACTTAATTTCGAAGTGTCGTATTTTCACGAAGAAAACCTGATACCAAAGTTAACTTACAACAAATCGCCATTTATTCTTTTTAATGAAATTTACAGGATGTGCCCTTTCACTGTTTTGTTCGACAGGGAGAATCCACAGCCACTTTATCTTCGGTTTTATATTGAAATTTTACCCGACAACAAGTTTCGGATAAAAGCCAATGAGAACAATATACATCTTTACAGCTACATCACACACACTGAATTAGGTATTGTCGATAATATAAATATCAATGGAATATATGAATTTGGCGAGAAAATAGAGACTGATAATTTTAGTTTCACTATTATGTTGAATGAAAATTTTGGAACTAAAAAGTATCATTCAAAAAAAATATTTTTCTATTTTAATAATACAAATTACCAAACTCTTAAATTTTTATCAAAACTTGATATTGATCAAAGTAGCGATAATTCTACATTGGTTAACATAACTATATCGGGCGAAAATTCAGAAAAAATTACTGAATTCCTTAACACTTTTACCAAGGTTTATCTTGATCGTAACCTGGAACGGAAAAACCGCATGGCTGTTAATACAGTTAACTTTATCGAAAGGCAGATTAAAGATATTTCCGATTCGCTATCATATACCGAAGAAAAGCTGCAACATTACCGTACAACTCACAAGGTTATGGATTTAAGTTTTCAGGGCGAAAAAATATATGACAAGTTACTTGAACTTGAAAACCAAAAGGCAGAATTCCTTGTACAGGCAAAATACTATAGCTATATAAAAAAATATCTGAACTCTAACGAAAATGTATTGGACCTGGCCGCCCCTTCATCAATGGGGGTAGAAGATAAAGTGCTGTCAGAGCTTATATCTCAATTAATACTTAAAAATGCCGAGCGGATAAATCTGCTCAATAATTCAAACAATCGAAGTATATTTTTGGGTGGATTGGAACGAGAGATACAAAATCTTAAAAAAACTATATTAGAGAATGTCTCATATAATCAATCAACTACACAAATATCGATAAACGAAATTGAAAACCGTGCAATTAAATTAACCGAGCAAATTGAGCAACTTCCACAAACCGAGCGCGAATTGTTTGGTATTAAACGAAAGTTTAACCTTACAGATGCGATTTATACTTTTATGCTTCAGAAAAGGGCAGAAGCGCAAATTTCGAAAGCTGCACATACAGCCGATTGCGAAATTATTGATCCGGCCAGGTTGATTTCAATTTCACATATTTCTCCTAAAAGAAAAATGAATTATATTATTGCCATCATTTTAGGGCTGGCCATTCCATTTATTTTTATCCTGATAAGAGATTTTTTAAACGATAAAATATCGAACCGTAGAGATATTGAGCGAATAAGTCAATTCCCAATTATCGGACAAGTTTTACATAACGATAAAAAAGACAAATTGATACTTGCCAATTATCCGAACTCATTAATTGCCGAATCTTTCAGGGCTGTAAGGACCTATATCCAATTGCTGTTCGAGCAAAACGAGCAACAAATTATCCTTACAACTTCGTCGCTATATAAGGAAGGCAGGAAGTTGGTTGCTGTAAACATTGCCACTGCTTTCACTTTTTATGGGAAAAAATCAATATTGGTGAGTTTTGATATGCGCGATTCTACCCTGCATCAGATACTTGATATGGATAACGAAATCGGATTAAGCAGCTATCTCTCAAATAAAGCTACTTTGGAAGATATTATTCAAAAAACATCGATCGAGAACCTTGATTTTATTTCAAGTGGCGATATTAATGTTAATGCTATTGAACTTATATCATCGGGCAAAACAATTAGTTTAATCAATAAGCTAAAGGAAATGTACGATCATATTATCATCGATACTTCCCCTGTGGGTTTGGTTACCGATACTTATTTGCTTATGAAATATGCCGATGTGAATATTGTTGTTGTAAGAAATGCCTATACCAGGAAATCGGTTTTTTCATCAATTTTACAAAACCTGAAAACAAATAAAATCCCTAATGTTGCAATTTTATTAAACGATGTAAAACCCAGCAGAAACCCCTTCGATTATGGCCACGAACTTTCGTATATGAATCAGTTGAATAGTAAAAAGAAAGTGAAAGATTTTTTCTTTCAGAAAGATTAACACCTTGCCGATATTGCGGTGATTGACTTTAGCATTGTACGTGAATTTTCGACATACACATTGCCCCCGGTATTTATCCTTATATTTTTTAATCGCGAGCGAATGTTTAAAAGTTCTCCCCGGTCCGATAAATTGACAATTAGAAAATTATTCATCACATTGTCGATTAGTTCAATCATTTGATTAGCAGTTCTCATAATATTATGGGTTTTTGGTTAAAATTCTACACTTTATTTTTCAGGACTATCTAATTGGAAAAATCCACATATTTTTTCAATGTCAATATGGTGGTGTAAATCAATCTCTTGTGTGCACAAAGAAATCAGTAAAACCAATGTCATAAATAACATTGATCCCAAAATAATTTGCTTTGGCTGCCGTATGCTAAATATTTCCCTCATCCTTTTTTCCTATTAGTAATATTTGAAATCGAATTCAAAAATAGGGTGCATATTAGGACTAATAGGAAAATTTGCACACTACATTACCTCTACAAACTCAAATATTGACCCTCAGAAAAAATATAAGTTCCCCTACAAGTCTATAATTATAGATTTGGTATATAGTGTAATAAATAATATTTGGACTACTACAAAATGAAAATACAAAGAAAATTTACCTCTCAAAATGAAAATGGAATTTATTCATGCTGCAACATACTGTTCCCACATATTACTTTCAAGGATTTTGGCCTGATGCTCACATAAAAATCTTGACCGACATGAATTGGCTCGCCATCGATATGAGCTTCATTACTAGTAATTGAAGATATTTTAATTTTGCTTGCCTGCATGGATGTGTAATACTTGCTCTTGTTAATCCGCTTTGTAAACAAGGCAAAAACTAAACCTGCAACTGCATATAATGGAAAAGGTTTGATAATTGAAATATCAATCAAACCATCGGTAAGGCTGGCCCGTGGGGAGATGTAGGCATTGTTGCCAAATTGGCCTGAATTGGCAAAACTAATAACAAAGGGCTTTTCATGAATATTCTGGCCGTTTGCTTTTATTGTAATTGATAGTGGCCGGTATTTGAAATATTCTGCTATCGAAACCACGATGTATGAAGTAAGGCCACGCTTACCGTGGTTGGCAAATGCATGTGCAATCCTTGCATCGAAACCCATACCGGCAATATTCAGGAATTTATGATTTCCAAAGTTAATAGTATCAATAGAAATAGTATTTCCACTGAGAATTTGTTTGAGAGCTTTAATTGGGTTCAGCGAAATACCGAGGCTTCGTGCCAGGCCATTGCCCGAACCACAAGGAATTATGCCTAATGTAGTACGTGAACCAATCAAAGCCGTGCCAACTTCATTTACAGTACCATCGCCACCAATAGCAACAATGCAGCTGAGATTTCTCTTAACTGCATTGCTTGCCAATTCTTTTGCATGTCCGGCATATTGGGTCTGTACAATTTCAAAATCAATAACTTCTGATTTTAATACTTCCCTTATTTTCCCAATAAGCTTTTCTTTCTTTTTTGTACCGGATTTAGGATTTACAATAAAAAGAAGCCGATACATTAGCTTTAATTATTTCCGAGGATTAAAGGAAGACCCTGTTCGCCTGAGCCAACAACTACTACTTTGGCATTTGCCGATTCGGCTAATTTAATTGTGGCATCAATACCTTTTTGGGTAAGGATGTTTTTCGTTAAACTGGCACTCAGAATGCGGTTATAAGTAGCAATACCTTCTGCTTCGATTTTTTTCCTTTCGGCTTCACTGGTTTCTCTTGTAAGTTTAAACTGATAAGCCAATGATTCCTGTTCCTGGGTAAGTTTTAATTCGATAGCATTTTTAATGTTTGGAGGAAGGTTTATCGACCTGATCAACATAGCCCGCAAATCGATATTGTTATTGTTAAAAATCGTGGTAGTTTCGGTGATAATGGAATTTTCAACTTCTTGTCGTTTTGTTGAATAAATTTCCTCGGCCGTATAGCGACCCATTACTTTTCGTATCGAAGATCTCATTTCAGGAACAATAAGTCGATTAATGTAATCTACTCCGAAAACTTCGTGAAGGTATCCAATTTGTGTATAAATAGGATTGAAACGTACAGACATGTCGACATTTACAGACAATCCGTTTTTGTCGAGAACATCCATGGTTTCTTCGCGGGTTTGCTCTTTAACCGCATATACAATAAAATCGTTCCAGGGAGCAATAACGTGAAAACCAGGGGCATAGACATTCTCTTTGTCGAGGCCTGTTGAAAATTGCCTGAAGATTATTGCCCTTTCGCCGGGCTGGAGTTTAAAAAACATGCTACTGCTAAAAAAGATTATAACAACTACAAACACAATAGCACCAATCAGTAAAGAAGAAAATTGTTTATTCATTTTAGTAAATTTTTAGTTTATTAATATTAATTGCGTAAAAGTAAGGGAAATTCCCTTTAAAAGAAAAATGTTGACGAACATTGTTTGGAGATGTTACATGTTTTTGGTTAAGCAGTTCAGAGTTCCCGGTTCTGGGTTCATTAGCTTTAACCACTATAAGGCACAATAGAACACATAGTTTTTTGCTTATGTGAACTTTTGTTTCTAATTTAGCTTATGTATTTTTCTCAAAGCAACAATTTAGCAATTTAACAATTCAAAAATATTCAAATTGAATCAAGTAATTCATAATCAAGTTAATCATAATAATCATGAATAATCAAGGTTAATACTGTATATTTACGGAAAAAATTAACAATGCATTATGAACCAGTTTAAAACAATATTTATTTACCTTTTTCTTGTAAGTATTACTTTTGAAGGAATATCACAGATCAGCCAAAAAATGCAGCCGTACAGCTCATCATATCAGTTTGATACTTCAATACCATATTATAGTTTGAAGCCTGTAAATACCGATAGCCTTCTTGAAATCGATAATATTCAACATGGCGTAAAGTTGTTCCGTTTTGCTTTTATGATCGATGTTGATTTCGATATAAAAGAAAAAGCAGCTTTTTCTGAAATACCTGAAGGGAGATTTTGGCGGATGGGTATTGTTTCGTCGCAAGCTTTATCGCTTTATACCGAATTTTCTTCTTTCAACTTGCCAAAAGGTGCTGCCCTGTTTTTGTATAACCCGGAAAAATCGCATGTACTTGGGGCTTTTACAAACCAAAACAACAAAGTTAACCACAAACTTGCAATTCTCCCCATTGTAGGCGATACCCTGATAATTGAATATTTTGAACCTGGAAATACCGAATCGGATAATCCATTAACTTTGGGTAGGATAGGGCATGACTACCGTGGGATTGTTTCTATACTCAATAAAGCTAAAGATGGCAGTTTTGGAAATTCGGGCGATTGCAATGTTGATATAAATTGTTTTGAAGGAGACGATTGGCAACGCGAAAAACACTCTGTTTGCCGCATAATTGCAAATGGAGCTATTTGCTCAGGTTCGCTTGTTAATAATACTAATCAAGATGCCAGACCACTTTTCTTAACTGCAAACCACTGTATTAGCAACCAGGCTGCTGCCGATAATATGATTTGTGTTTTCAACTACGAAAGCCAAAGCTGTAATGGAGATGATGGCTCGGTGGAACAATCCATTTCGGGAGGTACAGTAAGGGCAACAACACATTTTATAGATTTTTGCCTAATAGAATTAAGCACTGCCCCATTACCCTCTTTTCAGCCATATTTTGCCGGATGGGATCGTAGTATCTATGCAGCCCATAGCACAGTTTGTATCCACCATCCGCAAGGAGATGTGAAAAAAATATCGAAAGATTTCGATCCGCCCACAAGCAATGATTACCCTCCATATACTCCTAATACTCATTGGAAAATTCACGATTGGGATCTGGGAACTACCGAAGGTGGATCGTCAGGTTCGCCATTGTTTAACCAGGAACACCGGATTATCGGGGATCTGACAGGCGGCGAGGCAAGTTGTACTTATAATTTCAACGATTACTATTCGAAATTTGCAAGTGCCTGGGATACATACCCCGAAACCGAAAGTCAGTTGAAATACTGGCTCGACCCGGCCAATACCGGCACCGAAAGCTTAAATGGCTACAATCCTTATTGGGGTCAGCAAGCACCTATTGCAGATTTTTCTTCAAACCAAACAAATATACTCAAAAGTTCTATGGTCGATTTTACCGATCTTTCTAAAGGAAATGTAAATTCGTGGCATTGGCATTTTGCAGGGGCAACACCCTCTTCCTCTACCGATCAGCATCCGAAGAATATAAAATACACATACCAGGGAACTTTTAATGTGAAGCTGATAGTTGAAAATACACATGGCAATAATGAAATAATCCGCTCAGGATATATCACGGTTCAGGATCATTGCGGCGATTTTAGCAATATCGAGGAGGAAGAAGGAGAAAACCTTTTTCTTTATACTTTTTCGGAAGGCGGGGGATATTGGACCGGTCATAATCAATATATTTTTACAGGTTTTGCCGAAAAATACACAAATCAAAGTGGACATTACATCCATGGCCTTTATATCTTACCTGCAATAGTTGATTATACAACTCCTGCTTCAAAAATTACAGCAAAAATTTGGGAAGGAGGTGCAAGCCCCGGTTCAGTGCTGTATCAAAACGACCTTCTGATTTCATCTTTCACATCGGGGGTGTGGAAATTTATTGCTATCGATCCGGCCATCGAAACCACTGGTAATTTCTTTGCAGGCTTCGAAATATATTACAATAATGCCGATACTTTTGCAGTGCCACATTCGCTACCCCGTGGCATAAATGGAAAAAATACTGCATACATCAAACAATCGAATATCTGGAAACCTATTAGTAGCTACTCGCCACAAATTACTATTTCGCTTTGTGTTGATGCCTTTCTCTGCGGATCGCTAAATGAGATTGAAGAACTTGAGTCTGGAAAAGGGTTAAGAATTTTTCCAAATCCTGCATCGGATTATATTATGTTTGATTTGCCCGATGAAAAAGGTAACATCGGCCACTTGCAAATATTGGCGGTAACAGGTCGGTTATTGTTTGATAAAGATATAAATAGCGATGATGATATTTTTGAATTGAACATCAGCCGGCTAAAACCGGGGGTTTACTTTATTAAAATATTCAGGGCAAATAAAGTACAGGTTGCGAGTTTTATAAAACTGTAAAATAGATTTTTGACGCTTTCTTACATGCATGTCGGCAGATAGGCCGAAGATTTTTAAAAAACAGGGGTTTCGTGATTGGTCTATTAGAATTTGGCATATTTATTTTGCTGATTATTAGACTTTAAAAATTTCATTTATTCCTCGAAAAAACGGGGGCAAACTGTGTGTTCGTGGCAAAAAGACTTTTCGGAGTGGACTTACAGTTAAAGTTTCGTTTTCTAAAATGATCTTATCATTCTGTAACTTTCATAAATTTCCAGCGTCTCCCCCTCAGTTATGTCAAAAGCACTGTTTGAAAAATATATAATACCGGCTTCGGAAAAAATGTACCGATATGCTTTTTCGATTTTAAAAGACCGCGAAACAGCTGCCGACGTGGTGCAGGAATGTTTGATGAAAATATGGGACAAGCGCAGCATGTTGCCCGAGATTAAAAACCATGAATCATGGGTAATGCGTATTACCCGAAACCAATGCTACGATTGGGTTAAGACAAATCGATTTACTTTGATTGACGAACGGGAATTAAATAAGATAGACACACGAAATACTGATGATGAGGTGCTGGTAAACGACCATCTGAAATGGTTGGATAAAATCCTGAAAGCATTGCCTGACAAGCATCGTGAGATTTTTCACCTGCGCGAAATAGAGGATATGCTTTATCAGGACATTGCCGAAGTTTTGGGTTTGAGTTTGGGCGAAATAAAAATATCGCTGCACCGGACGAGGGCGAAAATAAAAATGCAAATGCAAAAAATTGATCAATATGGAATCGCGAATTAAAGAGTTACAGGAGAAATATTGGGCCGGGGAAACCAATGTAGAGGAAGAAAAAATATTAAAGGATTATTTCAGAAATGAAGAATCCGCTACACCCGAAGCCAACTATTTCGATTATTTAAACCAAACAGGAGAGCAAAAACTTCCGGTCGAATTCAAAATTCCCGGCAGGAAAATTTCATTACCAAAATGGTTTCTGGCGGCAGCAATTACAATCGGGATTGTTATAGGTGTATCATTCATCAGGAATATGCAGGTGCAAAACGAATTCCTTGTAGAAGATCCGCAGAAAGCAATGGAAATTACCCGGCAAGCCTTAATGACAATTTCATCGGGAATGAACAAAGGAGTGGCGTATGCCGATAATTTGGAAAAATTCTACAAGGCACAGGAAATTATTTCAGAATGAAAAGAAGGGCGAGGCTGAACGAAGCGAAATACAGATAACACAGCGAATCAAGAATAAATTGTTAAATTGTTGAGAGGTTTAAGGTAATACGTCTAATATCTAAATACTAATATCAAAAAAAAATGAAAACTAAATTATTAATTATCGGATTAGTGTTATTCTCGATAGGGGGAATGGCACAGAGTACAATCATCAGCAAATATTTTAACGAGTATTCTGATGATGCAAATTTCACTAAGGTAACAGTAAACAGTAAAATGTTTTCGCTTTTTACCGAACTTGATGCTGAGAGTGAGGACGAAAAAGATTTTCTGAAGGCTGTAAGCAAAATAAAAAGTCTGAAAATAATTGCTGCAGACAGTGTAGCCGATGCCGCAAAGATGTTTGCACAAGCTTGTGCCGATATCGACAAGGAAGGCTACGAGGAATTAATGACTGTAGAGGATGCCGACGAGGACATGAAATTTTCTATCAGGGAAAATAATGGCAAAATTGAGGAGTTGTTAATGGTTGTGGGAGGAAAAAGAAATTTCGTTCTGTTGAGTTTGTATGGCGAAATAGATTTAAAAAATGTCTCGAAAATTGCCCGATCGATGAAAATTAATGGTCTCGAAAACCTGAAGAATATTAAAGATGTTGAGAAAGAGTAAAATGTTTGTGTTTGTAATTTTTGTGGGGCTTAT
>JAYENH010000712.1:0-2091 GCA_034721995.1 Bacteroidota bacterium | reverse complement strand
CTACAATTGCAATTAAAACTTTTGTCAGGTTCATATTTCTGATTTTGATATTGTTATTAAAAATCCTTTGAAACTCCAATGTAAATGTTCAGCTTCGAAAAGCCCAAAGCATCGTATCCTGCCAGGGTACTATTTAAGTTGTTGGAATCACTTGATAAACGGGTGTAGGTTTCAGCCTTTTTTAATTCAATTGATTTTTGGATAAACTGTCCGCCAATCTTAATATTTAAGCCATCCGATATAGCATATTCAAAACCAATATCGACGAAAGGTGAAATTCCTGAATCGAATTCCAGTTCGTTTTCTTCGGGGTTTTCAACATCGTAATTACCATAATCACCAATTCCGTTTTCCGAAACCTCAAGATTAAACCATTCGGGGCCATACTTCCCGCTGAATTTTCCCTTTGCTGTTGAAGATGAAACTGCATTAAGGGCAGTGCCTGCCGATATTCCAATATTTGCTGTCAGGTATAGTTTTTTTGAAACTTCCTGTCGTAAAAATATACTAAACGGGATTTCGATAGTTGACAATTCTGCCGATTCCTCAATGTCGCTTAAAAAAACTGTCCGTTCATAACTCCTGTCCATTTCATCGGTTGCCGAATAACTATCTCCCCATTTTTCCAATTTCGAATCAACATAAAAAGTACTGAACATAAAGCCAATGCCGAAGCCCCAGTCTGTATTTTTTATTGAACCGGCGAGATAATTAATATAGGCCGAAATCCCAATACCCGGATTAAACGTGTTGTCAATACTTTGTCCGGCATCGACATAAACATTGTTGCCCAAATCCATGCCCGGGTTTGATAATTGAATGTTGAACCCTGCATTCCATGTTTTTTGTTTTAAATTGATATGGTAGACATTAGGATCTTCCTTTGAATTAAAATCCCTTTTTTCGATAAAATCTTTTACATGCAAAGTTGCCTTATGCTTATAAAAACGATTTCCTGATATCGAAAACTCAACAATATCTTTGCTTGCTAAATTTTTAATACTTGCTTTACCCTCATCGTTTGTAGTAATTTCCTTTTGCAAATTTCCTATTGAATAATCTACTGAAATATCGGCCAGGGCTTTCTTCCCATTATTGCCTGTAAGGGCAAGGTTGATATATTTTCCTGAAAGAGGGCCTTCAATTTTACTTATTTTCAGCTTATCAACTTTCTTATTATTGATTTCATAAACTATTTTGATATCCAAGCGAAATGTATCCTCAAGCATTATATCGTATTTTGAATAACCTGATATCATTTTCTTTACCTTAACAATTGATGAATATGAATTTTCATCCACATGCTGAGGAAAAGAAATATTTTCGACAGTTAAAGAAATCCCTATTCCCTGTGGATAAAACAATTCAGTCAAGCTGACATATTCATCAACATCAATTTCAGTATCGAGTTTGTTGGCCAAAACAATATCGCAAAAAACACGGGCATCTTTTGAAAATACATTTTTATACTTTTCCTTGAATTCAGGCACAATATAACTCATGTTATCGGTAAGCCTGCCATAACGCTCGTATTCATCCAAGAGATTGTATATTTCAAAATTGATTGTCCTTCTTGTTTTACTGTCTAATTCTTGTGCAATGCTATTGAATTGAAAAAGAATCAGGGTTATAAGCCAAATAATTACTTTGTTTTTTCTCATCATCACAATAAATTAGTTTACAATGAATTTTTTTGTAATAAATAATCTCTTCGATAATTCTACAGTACAGGTATATACTCCTGGTTTCAAACTACTGATATCAATACTGACAGGTATTGCTAAAGTTTTTGTTTCAAGTACTTTTTGCCCCTGGATATTAAAAACCCGCAGACCTTCGATTTTTTGTATTTTTTCAGGAAATTGTAAATAAAGGTTCCCTTCGTCCACCGGGTTGGGGAACAAAATAAAGTCGTATTTTTCGAACTCCATTTCAGCAATAGAATAAGGCGAATTGTTGAAGTATGAACGATAGCTACACTCCTCTCCATCTTTCGCATAAACAAAATAGGTTTCAACCCAATAGGCTTTTTGAGTGGGATCGAAATTTTCGAGATAACAATATTGTGAAGTATCCTCAAGAATAAACTCC
>JAYENH010000711.1:0-2092 GCA_034721995.1 Bacteroidota bacterium | reverse complement strand
ATCCAAGTTAGCCCGAGTTTACGACTTATCAGTTTGAGCGACTCTTAACTGTATTTATAGCAATAAGTTATGCTTCCTTTAATGTACCCCCTAAATGAAAGCAATAAAAGAACCGTGATATGAATTGACACAAAAGCGTATAAAAATCCCATTGTACTCAGTAAATATAAAAATTGAGGTTGTTTTATGGCATATTTAACACATAAGGTTATCAATGGAAGAAAATATTTCTACGCTGAAGAATGTAAGCGAATTAATGGAAAACCAAAAAGAGTTTGGCAAAAATATCTTGGTTCTATTGATAAAATTATTGCAGCGGCAAATTCAGGAAAAGTACGGCCCGATTTTGCCGAAATATTTGAGCTGGGCTGTTCAGCTGCTTATTTGAATATTGTAAATGATTACAAAATTATTGAAACTATTGATTCCTTTTTTAAAAAAAGAGAACAAGGATTGAGTTTGGGTTTCTTTATGGTAATCGCTTCTATTAATAGAGGAATTAGTGCAGTTAGTAAAAAGTCGATTTGGAAGTGGTATCAGAGCACAATATTACTGCGTTTATTTCCTGAAGGCAACAAGAATTCGTTAAGTTCACAACGATTTTGGGATAATATGTCGCTTATTCCGGTTGATAAAATTCAATTAGCATGGAAAAAGATAATTACCGGAGTTATTGAACGGGAAAAAATTGACTTATCCTGCACTTGTTATGACGGAACTAATTTTTATACATTTATTGATTCTTTTAACACAAGATGCACAATTGCCAAACGAGGAAAGAATAAGCAAGGAAGAAAGAATTTACGACAGATTAATTATGCATTATTTTGTACACGCAAAGACCACATTCCTCTTTATTTTGATGTTTATGACGGTAACACTAACGATGCCAAAGAATTTCCTGTCATCATTGAGAAATTCATCAATAATTTTAAAGAATATAACCCGACTTGTGGCAGTATGACAATTGTATTTGATAAAGGTAATAATTCTAAAGATAATTTTGGTAAATTCATCAAAGATTCCGGTTTTCATTTCGTTGGTTCGGTAAAACTTGGCGAACATAAAGAATTGGCAATAATATCAAACCATGATAAAAGATTTAAATCACTTTCCGATTTTGGTTTGGAAGACGTAAAAGCGTTTCGTACAAAAAAAATAATCTACGACAAATATCTCACTGCAATAGTAACATTTAATGACTGTTTATACACGGCTCAAGTGAAATCTCTAAACAATGAAATCAATAAATGTTTGGTGAAATTATCAGCACTTTCAAACAAATTACAAAATAGAATAACAGGCAAAACCACCAAAGGTAAAAAACCTACTATTGCCTCTGTAGAAAAGCAAGTACGGTCTATACTTTCCGGACAATATATGAAAAAACTTGTTGAAGTTACAATTGAAGAAGAAAAAGGTATTCCCTTGATTCTTTACAGTACGAATAGCAAGAAATATAGTGAACTGATGGATACTTATCTCGGTAAAAGCATTATTATCACAGATAATCATGATTGGGAAACTGCCGAAATCATAAAAACTTACCGAAGTCAATACATAATCGAAGATAATTTTAAACAGATGAAAGATCGAAAAAGCGGTAGTTGGTGGCCAATGCATCATTGGACAGATCAAAAAATTCAAATACACGGTTTCTATTGTTCATTAACTTTACTAATTCGAGCCTTAATAATGAAGCGAGTTAAAGAGAATAAAATTAAAATTTCGATGAATGAACTTCATGAAAAATTAAAAGGAATCAGAGAGGTAGTAAATGTTTTTGAAAACAAAAGAGCAAAAAAACAATCAAATCAGTCTGTAATTTCAAAAATGGATAATACCCAAAAAAAACTGTTCGATTTGTTCAAAATGAAGGATATAATAAAAATTTAGGGAGTACATTTACCTTGGACTAATTGTTTATGATGTAAGATGTTATGGAAGCGGATATTCTTAACTCGTAAACTCGGGTTAGAGCAAGAGTTGTTTTTGCATTGGGATGATAGTACATATAAATACCTCCGAAAGTTTTTTCAAAATTTGCTGCTCCATTCCGTTACACTTCATTCCGCAGCAAATTTTGATGAGC
>JAYENH010000710.1:0-2093 GCA_034721995.1 Bacteroidota bacterium | reverse complement strand
AGGAGTATCTAACGGAAACATTTTTCGCAAACCCCTCCCGATGGTTTGTTCGGGTAATATTTTTGAATCAGCACCGAAAGGGCGAAGCCCGACAACGGTTGTTACATTTTTAACGTCCCAACCTTCACGAAGCATTAAAACTGAAACTACAGCTTTATATGGTGAATAATCTTTGTCAATATCATCGGCAGCTTTTCTTAGTTTTTCCAATTCATCTTTAGCCTTTTTTGTTGTTGCTGTTTCCTTTATTTCACCCGAGTTATTTGTGTGAATAGTTAAAACTGAATTTTTCATTTTAGTGTAATTGCTTTCCAAAAATGCAGCTGCCTTGTCTGCTTCTTTGGTGCTCATTGTCATTATGAAAAGAATTGGCGTTTTGTGATTCTTAAGTTCTTCATATTGCTGTTCCCATTCTAAATAACCGAGATGAATAAAATCTTTATATCGTTCAATAAAATCAGAGGACTCTTTTTCCTGAATTTTTTGTCTTGAAGCTTCATCGGGCAAAACCGGTGACTTTACAACATTCTGTTTAATTGCTTCTACCAAAGGATAATCGCAAATTGTTTGAACGAAAATTGCACCGTTATTGTGTTTTGGAGTAGCAGAAAAGTCAGTTTGTAAACCAATTCCATAACCATTTTTTAATTTCAGTTTGTTGCTAATGTCTTCAATGCTTTTAAACCAAGCCAAAGAACTATCGTGTATGTGATGGGCTTCGTCATTCAATACAACCAAGTCTTTTATTTTGTCACTTCGCAACACTTTACCCAAGTCCAAGCCTTTTGAAGTGTCGGCATCAGGTTTTGGTTTTATGCCCAAAAAAGTATTTTCAAAACTTTGCTCAGCTTCTTCGTTAAAAAATACCCTGTGAATATTCGTAAGAAAAATATTGCCTGTTTCTGTAATTGGTTTTAGTTCGTCCTGTATATGTAAGGTTAGTTGAAAATCATTTTTCCAGTCTTTATCGTCAAAGCCATTTTCTGGTAAAAACGGTTCTTCAAAAAACATCTTCAAACCATCAAAGTCTTTTCGTAATCGGTTTAATACAATAATATTTGGAGCAATTACCAAGAAATTTTTAGAAAGAGGGCTATTAGTTTCATAGAGATTATGGAAATAACTCCAAACCAAAGCCAAACCCATAACTTTTGTTTTGCCAGCACCAGTTGCCATTTTTATAACATACCTTGTCCAATTCTCGTCAAACATTCCTGTACTTACACGCTCGGAAGAATCAAAACGCATTAATTCATATTTGTCTTTTGCATTTGCAACTTCATACAGATAAATAATTGATTCGATGGCTTCTTGTTGTGAAAAGAAAAAACCAAATTTTGTTTGTCCGATTAAATGTTCCTGGTTGAACCAAAAATTCATTAGTGATTTTGAAGTTTCGGACACACCCTGATAGTTATCTTCTCTCCATTTCGTAACTGCCAAACGAATTTTGTAGACCAATGGAGGCAAAATCTTTTCATATGCATTTTGAAAAGCATCCATTTGACTTTGTGATGGTGCCCATCTTTCGTTGGGTGACAATATTTTAAATGGTTCTGAATATTTCATTTAATGTTTTTAATTTCATTTCTCAAAGTTAATATATTAGTTTGTGTGCTGGCAAAATGAAGGCTCTTTTGGTTTTTTATCTCGGCTTGTGTGTTGGCAAAAAACCAAATGTGCCTTAATGTGCGGTGGCTTTCTGATTTCATTCTTTTCATTTTGCGGCAAATTTTCCATTGTAGTTGTCTTTTTTTCAGCTTGCTTGTAACGGTTTGAATATGGTGCGTTTGGCATTTCAACACTCCATTATTTCAATTTACTACTATGTTTATTTATTGCTATAATGCTTAATATTAGCACTATCTGCCAAATGCACTATATTTTTTGTTGTAAATAGTGTTATCTAATTTCGTGATATGGGTCATAAAATAAAATATAAAAAACACCAAAATGTCCTAACATAAAAAAAATTCTTGGAGATTTATTTCCTGTTTCTCTGTTAGCTTCAACTTCATTATCAGTATAAAGAGCAAATTGTCCAATTGGAGGAAGTTCTTCATCTCTGAAATAACTTTTTCCCGAAACCAATT
>JAYENH010000709.1:0-9317 GCA_034721995.1 Bacteroidota bacterium | reverse complement strand
GAAGCTCAAATCTTTGTTCCGCTACGCTCCACAAAGAATTGAACAATCCAAAAAAAAACCTACAAAAGTGGTGATTTGCAATTGTGAAAAATTGGTGATTTTACTTTTGCCATTTACAACAAAACATTAAATCCCCTTATGTCTATCCTAAGGCACTCAATGGCTTAGCCCAACAAGATTTAAAACTCAATTGAGCTTGTGGTAAACAAAAACAAGCACCAATAAAAAAGAGGCAGGAGGAAAATCAAACATCCCTGTCTCTTTTTTTACAGCTCAACTGAGCCTTAAATCCTATATTGTTGTGGTGTCGTTATTTATCTAATATCTCTTTTAATTTTTCTTTCAATATTTCCTTGTCAGGAAGATACAACTGATATTCACCAATAGCCAATTTATTTGTAACACTTGCAGTTGCGTATTCAACAAAGATGTCATCTTTCTCGGATGCCAATATTATTCCAATAGTTTCACTGTCTGTTTCATTTAGAACTTCCTTATTGAAATAATTCAAATATGTTATCATTTGTCCAATATCCTTATGCTCAACTTCATTTACTTTTAAGTCAATTAGAACAAAGCATTTCAAAATGTAATTGTAAAAAACCATATCAACAAAATTGTGTTTATTGGCTAATGTGATTTTGTATTGTCTTCCAACGAATGCAAATCCTTTTCCTAATTCTAACAAAAAATGTTGTAAGTTATCTAATAATTTCCTTTCTAATTGAGTTTCTGTTAAAATATTGTTTTGCGGAACACCAAGAAATTCAAATACATAAGGTTCTTTTATCAAGTCGTTTTCATTTTCTGGCCTATATCCTTTTTGTGCTAATTCAATAATTTCTTTTTTGTTTTTACTTAACGCTATTCTTTGAAATAACCCTGTCTTTTTTTGCCTTCGTAATTCTCTAATGCTCCAATTTTCTAATATGGTTTGTTTTTCATAAAACTCTCTTTCAATATCGTCTTTTACTTTTAAAAGTTCGTAGTAATGAGACCAACTCAATAAGTGTGACGCTGTCACACCTTTTGGATGTTTTACATAAAACAGTCTCATATATACGATATTACTTCTACTAAACCCCGTTCCGTGCCTTGCTGTTAGGTCTCTTGATAATTTGTCTAACAATTTTTTTCCGTATTCCGCTTTAATATTACCTTTCTGTTCAAATTCTATAATATATTTACCTGTTTCCCAATTAGAAAGAGTAAGCTCATCATTGATTGCTTTAAAAGCTTTTTGTCTTGCTTTCAAATAATTCTCACTTATTTTTTCAATAAGTTTATTATACTCTCTATTTTCAAATAATTCTGTCATTATTGATCTTTCTAAAAAAGTGAGACACTGTCACACCTTTTTGTTTCTTTTTACAAATTTACATTCTTTTTAACAATTTGTTCTCTAATTCTACGATTTTCGTTTTAATGCACCACAACTCGTAGATATTTACTACACACTTGTAAATATTTCGCCTTTCGGCATTGTTTTTTCTTGTTGTATTTGTATGTTCGTGAAATATCTTAATTGCTTTAGTTTCATAGTGCTTATTTAATTTACATCAAAAGTAACAATACTATTTAAACATCCAAATATTTTCCACCAAATTGCCCTTCAAATAAATACTCCTTTGGCTTGCACTCTTTATAATATTCGCGTAAAATTGCCAATCCTTTTTTGTAGTTTTATGCCTTATTATTTTATGATGAAAAACAAAGAAAAGGAAACATTTTCAATAGTAGCGAGGCTAAAAAGTTTTAGGTTTGCTTTTGCCGGCATCCGAAGTTTTTTCAGGGAAACACATAATGCCTACATACATCTCGTGGCAACTGTTTTGGTTGTTGTCGCAGGTTTCTGTTTTCATCTTGCATCTGCCGAATGGCTTTTCCTGATAGTTGCCATGGGAATGGTCTGGACTGCCGAGGCATTTAACACCGCCATTGAATTTTTAGTAGATATGGTGTCGCCCAACTTCGACAAAAAAGCGGGACGGGTAAAAGATATCGCAGCAGGGGCTGTGCTTTTTGCTGCAATCACTGCGGCAATTATTGGGATATTAATTTTTCTGCCTCACATTAAAAATCTATTCTGATGAAAGAGCGAAAAATCATTGTTACTTCTGATGGCTCGCACACATTATTTATTCCCGGCCTTAACGAGCAATATCATTCGGTGCATGGTGCTGTGCAGGAATCGCAGCATGTTTATATCGATGCAGGATTGAAAAATTGCGAAAAAGATGAGATATCCGTTTTTGAAATGGGGTTTGGCACAGGGCTTAATGCTCTGATGACTTTTCAATATGCTTTACGGAAAAGAAAAAAAATCAACTATTACTGCATCGAAAAATATCCTTTATCCGAAGAAGAATATATTTTACTGAATTACGCTAATCAGCTTAAAATTAATGAACGGGGAATTTTTAAAAAGATGCACGAACTGAAAAATGGTGAAAGCTTACAAATCACAGATTATTTCAGATTGACAAAATTTATTTCTGATATCAAAGATTTTAAATTCTCTTTCAATTTTGATGTTTGTTTTTTCGATGCTTTTGCCCCCGACATTCAGCCTGGGTTGTGGACAAGCAAAATTTTTTCAAAACTTTTCGAGGCCATGAACGAGGGTGGGATTTTAACCACATACAGCGCAAAAGGAATAGTAAAACGCAATTTGCAACATGCAGGCTTTAAAGTAGAAAAGCTTCCCGGGCCACCCGGTAAACGCGAGATAATAAGGGCCGGGCTTCAGTCTTCAGTCTTCAGTAAGCTGTCTACAGTAGGCAGTAGATAGATTAATTCAGATTGAGAAAGATTGAATGAAAGAAGATTGAAAAACTGGATATAGCGTCAACCAAATTTATGAATGGACAACCTTTGACCCCTGAACCTTTAACCTAAAACATTAAATTTGCAGGCTAAATTTTAAATTATGAACATTACAATTCTTGGGATAGAATCGTCCTGCGACGATACTTCGGCAGCAATAATCCGCAATGGCATTTTGTTATCGAACGAAATTGCCAATCAGGAAGTACACATTAAATATGGAGGTGTTGTGCCTGAACTTGCTTCACGTTCGCATCAGCAAAATATTATTCCGGTTGTTGAGGCAGCCATAAAAAATGCAGGAATCAGCAAAAATAATATAGATGCTGTTGCATTTACACGTGGCCCCGGATTGCTCGGTTCCCTTTTGGTTGGCACCAGTTTTGCCAAAGGTTTTTCTCTTTCACAAAATATTCCGCTCATCGATGTAAATCATTTACAGGGACATATCCTTTCGCTTTTTATTCAGGAAAAAGGAAAAGAAAACCTACTGCCCAAATTCCCTTTTTTGTGTTTGTTGGTTTCGGGTGGGCATTCGCAGATTTTGATTGTAAAAGACCATCTAAATATGGAAATAATAGGTCAAACTATCGACGATGCCGCTGGAGAAGCATTCGATAAATGCGCGAAAGTAATTGGCCTTCCATATCCGGGCGGCCCGGTTGTCGATAAATATGCGCAAAAAGGCGACCCCAATGCAATGGAATTTAACAAGCCAAAAATTCCCGGGTTGAATTACAGTTTCAGCGGCATGAAAACATCGTTTCTGTATAACATCCGGGATTCAATTAAATTGAATCAAAATTTTATCGACGAGAACATGTTCGATATTTGTGCATCCTTGCAAAAAACCATTGTTGATATTCTGATGGCAAAATTGCGCCGCGCAGTAAAAGAAACCGGTATTAAAGAAATTGGTGTTGCAGGTGGGGTATCGGCAAATTCGGGTTTGCGAAATAAGCTTATGGAAGATGCCGCAAAAAGACACTGGAAGATACATATCCCCCATATTAAGTTCACAACCGATAATGCTGCCATGATTGCCATTTCGGGCTATTATAAGTATCGGGCAGGAAAATTTGCCGCACTGGATGTTACTCCTTTGCCGCGTTGGAATATGTAGAAACTGCCCGGATATTTTTGTTGATAAATTTCTCCAACACACAATTGACTTTCATCAGTTGTCGGTTTAGTTAATAAGATTATTTTTGCCGCAACATTTATATTATAAGCGATGAAAAAAATAAACTGGTTGAAAATTTCAGGAATTGTTGCAGTGGTTACCCTTGTTTTAATCTCGCTGTTTTCCTTTACCGCATTTTTGCGCAGGTTGCCAGAAATAAATGAGGCTTTTACCTTCTCAATTTGCTTAACGTTTTTAGGCACAGTGGCTACAATATTTTATGTGTCGAAAACACATTATGGTTCCGATCATCAAAAAGAAAATACAGATAATAAATAATAGGTTTAACTTTTAATAAAAATTGAAATGGCAATAGTAAAACCATTTAATGGATTACGTCCTCCGAAAGAAATAGCTGACGGCTTGGCTTGTTTACCTTACGATGTAATGAGTAGTGAAGAAGCTGCTACCATGGCAAAAGGTAAAGAATATTCATTGTTGCATGTAACACGTGCCGAAATTGATTGTCCTGCAGGAACCGATGTTCATAGTGAAACTGTGTACAACAAAGCTGTTGAGAATTTCAAAAAAGCGCAAGACAAAGGCTGGCTAATAAAAGATAAGGAAGCTAAGTTTTATATCTATGCCCAAACCATGGATGGCCGTACCCAGTATGGAATTGTTGGTGCTGCCGCTTGCGAAGATTACAACCAGGGCATAATTAAAAAACATGAACTTACGCGCCCGGAAAAAGAAGAAGACCGCATGATACTTACGCGTTATACAAATGCTAATATCGAGCCTGTGTTTTTTAGTTATAAAGCAGTACCCGAAATCGACGAGATTGTTGCAAGTATCGTAAAAGATCAAACTGCCGATTACGATTTTACAGCTGAAGATGGCTTTGGGCATCACTTCTGGGTAATCAACAATGCCACGATAAATGAACGTATCGAAAAGCTTTTTGCCTCAAAAGTACCTTTCACTTATGTTGCCGACGGGCATCATCGTACTGCTGCTGCTGCACGAATTGGCATCGAGAAACAGGGGCAAAACCCAAACCATACGGGAAACGAAGAATATAACTTTTTTATGGCAGTTCATTTCCCGGACGATCAACTAAATATTATCGACTATAACCGCGTGATACAAGACCTGAATGGCTTAAACGATAATGAATTTATTGCCAAACTCGAGTTTTCATTTGAAGTTGAAAAGATGGGAGCTGAGATATATAAACCTTCGGGTTTGCATGAATTTAGCATGTACCTGTCGGGAAACTGGTATAAGCTTACAGCAAAAACCGGCACCTACAACGATAACGACCCGATTGGGATACTTGATGTTACCATTTTATCGAACACCGTTCTCGACCCGATACTTGATATCAAAGACCTGAGACGTTCGACACGTATTGATTTTATAGGCGGTATTCGCGGCCTGGGCGAGTTAAAAAAACGTGTTGATGGGGGGAAAATGAAAGTCGCTTTTGCGCTTTATCCGGTTTCGATGGATCAGTTGATAAATATTGCTGATACCGGAAATATTATGCCTCCAAAAACTACATGGTTCGAACCAAAACTTCGTAGTGGTTTGGTAATTCACAGTCTTGATTAAGTTGGCAGTAAACTGTCGGCATAATTTCAATAACTGCAATGGTTTGATATTTTCTGATTTGGAATTTGAAATTTACTTGCCTTTGCCTTGTCTATGTCAGTATCCATGCGGCAGGCAGCGTTAAAATTCAGAACTCCTGACTTATCGTAAACTAAATTGTCACATAAACCAGGTGTTATTATTTTGTCAGTAATGAAAAAAACAGCCCCATCGTAAACAAATATTTCCAATAGATTTCCTGACATTATATTTCTAATTACCACAAAATGAAATATAAGGACATGTAAGAAAAACTATGTTTTTCCTTAAATTTTCTTATATGCCTTATATGGTAATGTTTACAAGGTTTTGTCAGGCATGAACAAAGTTATTTAATATTGTCAAATATATTGAAATCGTAGCAAAAAGAAGCCTTGCTAAATAACCCGGAGAATTGCAAGACGCAATTTACTTAATCACAATCTGCTTTATCACCGATGTTTCCGAATTGCCAATCCGCACCAAATAAACTCCTTTGGAAAAAGTCGAAAGGTCAATTCGGGCAGGAAAGCTTTTTTTTCTGAAAGACGTAATTTTGCTTCCTATTACCGAAAAAATATCAATTTCAATTTTGTCTATATAAATTAAATCCGAAGAAATTGTAAAAACCCCACTACCCGGATTTGGGTAAATATTTATCATTTCTGATAAATCCACCAATTCGTTACTGCTCAGATATTGAACGGATATTTCATCAGAACTTTGGCATCCATGCTGATCGGTAATGGTTACAGAAAAAACACCCGGTACGTAAATCATCAGAAATTGGCTTGTATCGCCTGTCGACCATAAATACCCTGTCCATTGTCCTGCATCCAATTCAACCGAATCGCCGGGGGGTAAATAAATATTGTTTCCAAGGTTTACCTGCGGAACAGGGTAATAAAATAATTCAATGGTATCGGAAATATCAACAGCACACATATCGGTAACTGTAAGCATATATATTCCTGCTGCAAGGGCTTCGAGGTTTTCGCCTGTTGTGCCATCGGACCAAAGGTATGATGCCACATCGTAATCGGGTTGAACAGAAAAAAGCACTGGTTCGCCATCACAAACATAGATATCCTCGCCAAGAAAAAGCTGAGGGTTGTTATAAATTTGGTAATATTCCAACTGATCGTTCAAAGCATTTGAATCGTTTGGACAAATTATTTCGGCACTTAAAATATGAATACCGGCTAGCGAAAAATCAGCAGTCGAATCGAAAACAAAATTTATAAAATCGCCCGGAGGAATAATTGTATCAACAAGTTGGGGAGGGATTGCTTGTCCGTCAAGGGTATAATAAATCTGAAAAGTAGTTATGGTATCGTAGCCAAAATTTGCAATCTGCACTCCAACTAATTCCGATGACGAAAAACCACAGCCGGTAGCATTGGCAAATGAGATGATTGCAGCATCGATTGGGTTTCCAATAAAATCTATCGTACCTCCCTCGGTCAAAACATTTACATTGTTTGCAATAAGCCCTAAAAATGTTTCGGGTACAGGATTGCCCGGCCAGTAAACCTGTGCCGAATCGACCTGGATGTTGCTGCCCAGGCCGTAATGAAGTGTGAATGGCCGTTGCATTTTCTGACCACGTCCGGCATTTACTTCCTGTGTTAATATTTGCCCGTTAACAAAAATTTTAACTTTTGCACCAATTGCATATTTATTTGTACTTGTGGCATAGGCTTTAACGAAAATAGAATTTCCCGTATCGGGGTCTTTATTTTTAAAAATCCTTATGTGCCCACCATCTCCGGCTGCCAAATCTAAACGACCATCGCCATTGAAATCGAAACAAACCCCATCGTTGCCCGATACAATATTTTCAATTCCGTAATCGAATGTTTTCAGGCTAAAACTATGATCGGTATTTTGGATGTAGATATCCACAAAGCGGCAGCCATAATATGTTGAAATGTAAAAATCGGCCAGGCCATCGTTGTTGAAATCGCCCCAGCAAGCCCCGGCATGTGTTTCCTCGAATTGAATTCCCTGATCGCCATCGGCATCGGAACTGTTTCCGTGGGTATCGAAAAAGGAATAGGAGGGAGGCCCTTCGTTGCGATATATTGTTGTGCCACGGTGGTCGTAAGCCACCAAATAAGCCGGATGTGCAAATTGCGGAAGTAGCAAATCGAAATCGCCATCGTTGTCGTAATCGTACCAATCTGTGCCGGTGCCGTGGTTCGATCCTCCTCCCGGATTATGGTCGATGCCTTTCGATACACAAATATCGGTAAAAGTGCCATCGCCATTGTTTTGGTAGAATTCATCCTGCTGAAGAAAATAATTTGTTACGAAAAGGTCCAAATCGCCATCATTATCGAAATCGACCCATGAACTTCCACGGCTGTTCCGGTTTTTTTCGTAGACATAATTTGGAGGGTTCCAGGCTGCGTTGGGATAATTATAAACTCCATTATATTGTGGGTAAATAGTTTTTGTTGTGTCGACGAACCCCAGGTTTGTATCGTTGAAAAATAAATAATTCAGCTGTGGCTCGGGATAGGCATCCCACAATTGGCACACAAACAAATCGGGGTAATTGTCGTGATTTATATCAGCAATACTATAACCATGAATAGATTTGAAAACCGGCAAAGACGAAATGTATTGTTCGGCAAAATAACCATTTCCCTGATTTACAAAAATAAAAGAACTGTCGTTGGCATCAAGAAATAGAATGTCGAGGTCGCCATCGTTGTCCATATCAACAAAAGTATTTACCCATGGATTGCCACGTAAACCGGCCTCCTGGGTTTTATTTACAAATTCGCCATTTCCTAAATTCCGGTACAAATTGCCGGTTACCAACATATCAACATAGCCATCCTCGTCGTAATCGACTGTGGCTATTGTGGAATTACCAAGTGCCGGATTTACCCCTGCGGTTCCTGTAACATCCTGGAAATGTTGATTGGAATAAAGATTTGGGTAATCCATTATTGCATCAAGCTTGAAACTTTTTTTATTGCCAAGATACCAGTTTCCGCTCCCGAAATAGAACTGATAATAATAATTGCCACCCGAAGTAGATGAGCATGATGCTTCAGGAGCTTCGTTGCTTGATATTATTTTTACCCCGTTGTCGATATCGGAAAAAGCAATGAAAAACTGATTGTTGTCGAGCCAAAGCGGATCGGGCAGTTCAACCGATATTCGTTCGTAACCAAACATTGTTTTCTGAACTGTGATTGGCGAAATCAAATCGTGCATCAGTTGCGGAAAAGAAGTTCCCCCTTCGTGCCCAAACACATGTAGTTCTACTGTTCCGTTAGTACTTAAACCGCTAAGTGTTACAATAATTTCGGTGAGATAGCCGGGTGCTTCAGGCTCGAACCTGCCAACATACAATTCGTATCCCGATAGCGCGTAGGAATCATCTGCCATTGGATTGTAATGTCGCAAGGTATCGCTTATCGAAAAACACATAAATGGAAGAGTTACAAGAAGAATGAGCTGGACAAATAGTTTTTTCATAGCATACAAAATTTAGGGTTTTACATTTCATGTAAAGATAAGGGATTTTTCATTTCTCAGGTTACACTTTTTATTCGTGAATTTAAGAATAGCAGGTCATGTCAGTCCTGGGTCTCTTGCCAATAAGATTCGGCTTTGCCCAATATGTCGCTCCTACCGGAGCTTTAAAATGTTTCGCCAATTACTTCTATAAATATCTGACTCCTACGGAGTCGTGCTTTGTTTGATGTATGATAAG
>JAYENH010000708.1:0-9318 GCA_034721995.1 Bacteroidota bacterium | reverse complement strand
GAAACATTATGGATTCTGAAGGAAGCAAAATAGAACTTTGGGAGCCTATTGACAGCGTATTTACAGAAATGGGGGGGGGAAGACTACCAAATAGTAACTCTATAAAAATACCAATAAAACATTACTTTCAACTTTCAAATCAGCAACTCAAACAATATGGAGTTTTTGTATAAGTATTAAATAGAAAACATTAAAATAAAAGTATCTACTCAAGCAGTTTAGATTACTGATATTATGTTTTTTATAATTCCTTGTTCCACGCAAAAACCGCAAAATAGAAATAACACAAAGTGAACATGATGAAAGCTTTTCGGTTTTTGCTATAATTTTTGCGATCTTTGCATGGAATTAGTAATGCGTTGACAATTAACATGAAAAAGAAAATATGAATACCTGAATAGTTACGAATAAAGAAATCAAATAATGAAACAGAAATACATTTATTTTTTACTGATAATTATATTTTTAGCAGCTTGTACTAATAAAAATAATTCTATTGAATATAAACCAATAGGCTTTTTCTCATCCAAATATTCGCTTAAAACAGGTGCTCCACGACAAGGAATTTTAAAACCTGAAACTAAAGGTGTAATTATTTTAGACACCATTTATGCCAAAAGTTTAAGTAGTCTTGATGAATTTGAGTATATTTGGGTAATTACTCATTTTCACGAAACAAAAGCTTGGGAAAGCATCGTAACTCCGCCTGAAAGCGATCATGAATATGGTTTATTTGCAACACGTTCACCACGTCGTCCCAACCCCATAGGCTTATCATTGATAAAAATGGATACAATAATAAAAAATAAGATTTATGTAAGTGGAATTGATATTTTTGATAGTACTCCAATATTGGATATAAAACCGTTTTTACCCTCTATTGATTATGTTGTGAGCGAGAAAAATATGATAGCTGAATTATATTTGGGTCATCATGATAAAGATTTTATTACTGATAGTTTAGTAAAAGAATTTGTTTTGGGTGAAAAATATAACGATAAAACTAATAAATAACATTAATAGAAACGAACTGAAAAATAAGATTCTTAATACGATACTTGAAAGTTAGGAGTCTCCCCTCAGGTGAGATTGACGTTTTCTTACGGCCACTAATTAATACCTCTCGAACAATACCGGTTTCTTTTCACCATAATAACTAACAAATATAATTCGCTTGCGTGTATTTTTCTTTAATGTATCCTGAGTAGAATAAAAGTGGCGCACAGGGGCAATACCCAATACTTCTTTGTTAATTGTGCCATTTGTTGTAAGCGTCCATTCTTCGATAAAGAGCAATGATTTTATTTCATTCAGCATTAACTTTGGCGATGATATTTTAATACTATATTCACCGGTTTCTACATCCATCACTTCCGTGGTATCGGGATTGGCATCCATGGCCGAAAGAATTTCTTCCCACAAAATTGATTCCCCGTCAGGATCGGACAATGCACCATAAGCCTCAAGTTCGCCATTTTCGACTTGCGAGAAAATCTTTGTCAGCATTTTTTTCTGATCGATATTACCCATCCAGTTCACAGCCTCGGGATCGACTTCGAGAGACACTTCGTAAATAACAGTTTCTTCTGATTTCGATAAAGAATCATTTTTTTGTTGATCATCAACCTTACTTTCACACGATGCCAGAAATAAAATTATTGCCGCTGCAAATAAATATAATGCCCTTTTCATAATTTATAGTATTTTAGTTTCAACAAAAGAACAAAAATAAATTATTTTTCATGTATATACTTGGAATTATGTCGGGCACATCGCTCGATGGTATCGACCTGGCACTGTGTAGCTTTTCTGAAAAAAAAGGAAAATTCGACTTTGAAATTCATCGGGCCAATAGCCTGGCTTATCCTGCCGAATGGCAAAAAAAACTATCGACAAGCCACTCTTTACCAGCTTTCGATTTAATAAAACTGCACAAAGACTACGGATTTTTCATTGGCAAAGTAATTTTGGATTTTCTAAAGGACATTCCTACCCAAGCCCATTACATTGCTTCGCACGGCCACACAGTTTTTCATCAACCCAACAAATCTGTAACATTTCAGATAGGCGATGGGGCTGCTATTGCTGCATTATGTGGGATACCTGTGATTTCGGATTTTCGCAATCTTGATGTTTGTCTTGGGGGGCAGGGTGCGCCACTTGTGCCCATTGGCGACGAAATGCTTTTTTCTGAATATGATTATTGCCTCAACCTCGGTGGGTTTTCCAATGTCTCTTTCAATAAAAATGGTATTCGTAAGGCATTCGATATTTGCCCTGTAAATATTGTATTGAACGAATTTGCCCAAAAGGCCGGAAAAGATTTCGATAAAGCAGGCGAACTTGGAACAATGGGCCACTCCTACCCTGCCCTTGTTGCCGAACTCGACAATCTTGAATATTATAAAAGACTTTCGCCAAAATCGCTGGGTCGCGAATGGCTTGAAAAAACCTTTTTACCCATTATTAAAAAATATAACATTTCGATTCCCGATATCATGGCAAGCCTTTACGAGCATATTTCCAATCAACTTGCAACTGTGATGGAAAAAAAAGGAAAAAAAATCCTAATTACAGGTGGAGGTGCTTTTAACACTTACCTTTTGGAGCAATTTCAAAAAAAAACAAATTGTACTTTGATAATCCCAAATAGCAACTTGGTCAATTTTAAAGAAGCTTTGGTATTTGCATTTCTCGGATACCTTCACATTAACAATAAGCCAAATTGCCTAACATCGGTAACCGGGGCAAAAAGAGATTCAATTGGCGGATGTATTTTTAAATGATCACAGATTTTTATGTATATTTTATTTAAAATACTCCCCCACCAGCAGGACAGAAAATGAGTAAAAATAAAGTGTAAACTTCAATAGTTTTTGAACATTTAGGAAAACTATATTTGCCCCGGCAGAATTGTTGCGGATAAAAACTTTTCTGAGCAGTTAAAATTTTTGAAGTTAAAACAAGCCTTAACTATTAGTCCCGATGGCTACCCTATCGAAAACTTCGCCTCTCTCAACACAGAACTTCCCTCCTCCCTACTCCTGCAATTTTGTCATTCTGTCTGACAATCAAAATTAAGATCGTTTTTTATTATGCCAATATTTCACAAATACCAGTATTTTTTGCTCTGGCATAATGATTGAAAACTGCCGCACAACAGAATAAAAATAATAAATTAATTAAAAAACAATATAGAAAATGGGCAAAATTATAGGAATAGACTTAGGAACAACAAACTCGTGCGTTTCGGTAATGGAAGGAAACGAACCAGTTGTAATTCCCAACAGCGAAGGAAAACGTACAACACCATCGGTTGTTGCATTTATCGGAAAAGGCGAACGTAAAATTGGCGACCCTGCAAAACGTCAGGCAATTACGAACCCAATTAAAACCATATCGTCGATTAAGCGTTTTATGGGCGAAACCTTTGCAGAGGTAAGCAAAGAAGTAAAACGAATGCCTTATATTGTTGAAAAAGGCGACAACAATACCCCCCGTGTAAAAATTGACGACAGGCATTATTCTCCACAGGAAATTTCGGCAATGGTGCTTCAAAAGATGAAGAAAACTGCCGAGGATTATCTTGGCACCGAAGTTACGGACGCAGTAATTACCGTTCCTGCATATTTCAACGATTCGCAACGCCAGGCTACAAAAGAAGCAGGCGAGATTGCCGGTTTAACCGTAAAAAGAATTATTAACGAACCTACTGCTGCTGCATTAGCTTATGGCTTAGACAAGAAAAACAAAGACATGAAAATTGCCGTGTTCGACCTCGGTGGTGGAACTTTCGACATTTCTATTCTTGAATTGGGCGATGGCGTTTTTGAAGTAAAATCGACAAATGGCGATACCCACCTCGGTGGTGATGATTTCGATCAGATAATTATTGATTGGTTAGCTGATGAATTTATAAAAGACGAAAACATTGACCTGAGAAAAGACCCGATGGCTTTACAAAGATTGAAAGAAGCTGCGGAAAAGGCAAAAATAGAGCTTTCAAGCTCAAGCGATACCGAAATAAACCTGCCTTATATTATGCCGGTCGACGGTATTCCAAAACATCTTGTAAGAACTTTAAGCCGTTCGAAATTCGAACAATTGACCGACAGTTTAATCCAGGCTACTATTGAACCATGCCGCTTGGCAATGGCCGATGCCGGAATAAGTGCAAACGAAATTAACGAAATAATTCTGGTTGGCGGATCAACACGTATCCCTGCAATTCAGGAAATTGTGCAGAAATTCTTCGGAAAAGCCCCATCGAAAGGTGTTAATGCCGACGAGGTTGTTGCTGTTGGTGCTGCCATTCAGGGTGGTGTACTTACCGGCGAAGTAAAAGATGTATTGCTATTGGACGTAACCCCCCTCACACTTGGCATCGAAACAATGGGACGTGTAATGACTAAATTAATTGAGCCAAATACAACTATCCCTACACGTAAAACAGAAACCTTTACTACCGCCGCTGATAACCAGCCATCGGTTGAGATTCGTGTTTTACAAGGCGATCGTCCAATGGCCAACGACAATAAAACAATTGGCCGCTTTCATTTAGATGGCATTCCTCCTTCTCAGCGCGGGGTACCACAAATTGAGGTTACTTTCGATATCGACGCAAACGGAATTTTAAATGTATCGGCAAAAGATAAATCAACAGGAAAATCACAAAGTATCCGCATCGAAGCTTCTTCCGGACTTACTGATGAAGAAATTACCCGTATGCGCGACGAAGCAAAAGCCAACGAAGAAACTGATAAAAAAGCTAAAGAACGAATCGACAAATTGAACCTCGCCGACAGCACTATCTTCAATACCGAAAAGCAATTAAAAGAATTTGGCGACAAATTGCCGGCAGACAAAAAAGAGCCTATCGACAAAGCTCTTAACAATTTGAAAGAAGCACACAAAAAAGAAGATATTCCTGAAATCGACAAGGCCATAGAAGAATTAAACAAAGTGTTCCAGGCTGCATCTCAGGAAATGTATAACGCACAACAACAAGCACAGGGGCAGCAAGGACAACCAGGACAAACCGATCAACCGGGACAAGCAGATGGCTCAGGATCAAAATCCGAACCAGGCGGAAATGGCCAGGGCGGAAAAAACGATGATGAAGTTACCGACGTAGATTTTGAAGAAGTTAAATAATAGGGTTTAACAATAATAGGAAGAAGAGCCTGTCAGAAATGACGGGCTTTTTTTTTCTGAAAAACATAAAAACATCTCAATAGTTTAGATAAATAAATACTATTTTTACTTTTGATTTCAGTTGAAGTAAACATTATGAAACCAAAGCAATCAGGATATTTTACAACCACACTAATACGACAAGACTATGCTGAAAGGCGAAATAAACGCAAGTGTATAGTAAATATCTACGAGTTGGCAATAATTTTAATGAGAACTATGAAATTCAGAATAATAACTTTTTTTTGCGTAATACAACTTCTACATTTTAATGGCAAAGCACAAATTAATCCGAATAGCGCAAGCATAACAAATCGAATTGACAATTATTTGAGTAGTTGTGTTGTTAATGGATATTCCGGTAGTGTTCTTGTGGCTAAAGATGATGAAATCCTTTTATCAAAAGGATATGGTTGGGCTGATAAAAACAAAAAAATACCTAACAAACCAACAACTGTATTCAATATTGGTTCTGTGACCAAACAATTCACTGCTGCTGCAATTCTGAAACTTATAGAAAACAACAAAATAAATGTTTCAGATAGACTTCTAAAGTATTTTCCTCAGGCTCCTTCTGACAAACAAGACATTACTATACATCAACTGCTTACCCACACAACTGGGATATTACCTCAAACTGGTGGGTTCAGATATAATGAAGCAAGTAAAAAACAGTTTCTGGAAGATTTCTTTCAATCTGAATTAATGTATAATCCAGGCACAAAACATACTTATGCAAATGCGAATTACATTTTATTAGCAGCAGTTATTGAAAAAGTCTCACAACAAGAATATGAGACTTTTTTACAGGAAATTTTTTGGAATCCATTAGATATGAATCATACTGGTTATAAAAGCATTGATTTTAGCAGTAATCAACTCGCGCACGGTTATTATTTCCATTACACTAATGGTGAATGGAGAGATTGGGGAACAACGCAAGAGCATCTGCCATATAGCAACAAACACTGGTATAGTATTGGGAAAGGAGATATATATTCGACAGTCGAAGATTTGCATAAATGGCATATTGCACTTGAACAAAACAAAATATTGCAAGCAGAAACGAAAATGCTAATGGAAACAGCACACGTTCCTGAAAATGATGAAAAAACTTCATTTTACGGATACGGTTGGGCAATATTTAATTCATCAAGTGATTCGAAAATTGTAACGCATAATGGCAGCAACGGAATATATTTTGCAGATTTTATAAGGTATGTAGAAGACGACCTAGTGATAATCACTCTGTCAAATATTATCTTAAATCATCAATCAGAGAATGTAGCATGGGAAATAGCCTCTATGATTTCCAATGATAATTATGAACCCAAAATAATTCCCAAAAATACTTATGAGTTAGTATTTGATTTTATAAGAACTAATTCTCCAAATAATGCAAATCAATTGCCTCAGTTTATAAAAGATAAAACTGGATTATCGATAAATGAAAAGGCAATCCTGAATAGAATTGGATTTAAACAGATTTCTGAAAATATGGATACTGAATGGGGAATTGAATTACTAAAACTGAATGTAAGTCTTTTCCCCAATGACGGTAATCTTTGGGATTCATTAGGTGAAGGATACTATCTACTCAAAGACAAGGATAATGCTATTACCAGTTTTCAAAAAGCGTTAGAATTGAAAACGGATGCGAATTGTTATTGGTGTGATAACTCAAGCGAACGATTGAAGGAATTATTAAATAAATAGAAAAAACTATTGCCAACAATGTATATAGTTTATGGCGGGTGAAGTGCTAAATATGAGCAATTTAACAATAAATAACCATCGGTGTAAGTTGAAAGATTTGTGTTTCAAAAACCGCCACAAAACCATATACTTAACGTTGTAGCTAATGCAAGAAAGAGCTTTGCATAGAAAAAAGGAGCTATTTCCATTAAATATGCGGAGAATAACTCGTATATTTACCGCAAAATGATAAAAGCTCATGGCAAGATATATCTATGAATACGATAATTGGCCTGAATTCACATGGAATGACAAGAAGATTGTTGTAACTTTAGGGAAAGTTCGACATCTACAAGGTAAGATTTTCGGGCAAATGAGTGCACTAGGATTTTCAATAAAAGAAGAAACAATTTTATCGACTTTAACTCTAGATGTTTTGAAATCGTCAGAGATAGAAGGAGAAATATTGAACCACGAGCAAGTGCGCTCTTCAATAGCGAGAAGACTTGGACTGGAATATGCAGGTATTGTTCATGTTGATAGAAATGTTGAAGGTGTGGTTGAAATGATGCTTGACGCAACCCAAAGATATGATATAATCCTCAACCATGAACGAATTTTTGGTTGGCATGCAGCACTTTTCCCTACAGGTTGGAGTGGTATGCACAGAATTGATACAGGCTGTTATCGAGATGGAGAAATGCAAGTAGTATCTGGACCAATGGGAAAAGAAAAAATACATTTTCAAGCTACACCAGCTAAAGTAGTTAAAAAGGAAATGAATGTTTTTTTTGATTGGTTTAATGAAGAAACAGACATTGATGGAGTTCTAAAAGCTGCAATTGCTCATTTTTGGTTTATAATTATACACCCTTTTGATGATGGTAATGGAAGAATTGCTAGAGCGATATCGGACATGCTACTTGCGCGTTCAGAGGAAAGTTCTCAAAGATTTTATAGCTTGTCAAATCAGATTCTAACAGAGAAAAAGAAATATTATGAGATATTACAAAAAGTTCAGCATAGTTCTGGTGATATCACAGAATGGTTAGAATGGTTTTTAAATTGTTTGTATAGGTCATTAGAAAATACCGAAGAAACATTGAAACGTGTGCTTGTAAAATCAGACTTTTGGGATAAGCACAAGGAAACAGTTTTAAATAGTAGGCAAAGATTAATTATAAATAGACTTTTCGATGGATTTGATGGTAAACTAAAATCTTCTAAATGGGCAAAGATTGCTAAATGTTCTGCAGACACAGCATTACGAGATATAAAAGATTTGATTGAAAAAGGGATTTTAAAACAGGAGGAATCAGGAGGACGAAGTACAAATTACGAATTGACTGACGAATGGAGAATGCACTAGCTACAACAAGGCAGTGAGAAATTCCATAGTGAAATAAAATATTTTAGATAATGGAACATTATTCTTAACTTTGGAATATGAAACAAAGGATTTACATTGACACTTCGGTTGCTGGAGGTTTTTATGACATTGAATTCATGGAATTTACAAGACCTCTTTTTAACAAAATAAAAAGTGGGAAAATAATTCTCCTGTATTCAAACCTTCTTGAAAAAGAATTACAAAATGCTCCTGAAAGGGTTAAACAAGTTATTAGAAATTTGCCCATCGAAGATGTTGAATATATTGTAATATCAGACGAATCGATAGATTTAGCTCAAAAATACATTAATGAGAATGTTGTAGGAAAAACAAGCTTCGATGATTGCTGACATGACCCCAGAACAAATCAAAGAATATTTTAGTAACAAAAATCTCATTGAAAGAATAATGCCCAGTGCCTAATTGATTAGACGGCTTACGGTCATTTGACCGCCAGTGCGCCTCTCACATTTATCCCGTACCGATAGGTCGGGACCACCGTGCATACGGGTCTTCCCGACAAAAATCGGGAGCGGTTCATCAGATAAAAGATAATTTAAGTTGAACCTCTGGTATTACTTTTCGGACTTTTGAAAGTTGTTGGAGAAATGAAAACATAGCCTTTGATTTGTAACTGTCTTATTGTTACCGTAGTTTTCATCATTGGACTTTGGGCTATTACTCATAGATTTTATTTTAACAGGTATTCCCCTAAAAAACGGGGCAGGCTGTGATTTGCTTCGCTAAGTTCTGTTCGTCAGTACTCTCGCCTGAAGATAACGCCATTTTGCTTGAAAAAAGCCAAAGTGTCGCTATCAGTCTTTGTGCCATTTGTCATTGTTTCAAGCATTTACAAAAATGATAAAAAGGAAATATTATCATTTTTGATAAATTTGCCAGATGGCACAAAGATAGGCGAGACAGTCTCGCTTCCTTCAGTTTATGCCTCACGGCAAGTAAGCTTGCGATTTGCTAATGGTTCGGGTAGTTAGCCCGCCCATAAAGGTCTTGCACCTTCTTGAATAAATTACACACTTTGC
>JAYENH010000707.1:0-9318 GCA_034721995.1 Bacteroidota bacterium | reverse complement strand
TTCGTGAAATCCCTTTTGGCAAAACCACAGTGAGCCTAATCGAATCGGTTTTAAAAGCCAACGAGAAAGGCAAAATCAAAATAAAAAAAATTGATGACAATACAGCCGAAAATGTCGAAATTTTGATTTACCTGCACTCTGGGGTTTCATCCGATAAAACCATTGATGCACTTTATGCCTTTACCGATTGTGAAATCTCAATATCGCCCAATGGTTGTGTTATTGATCAGAATCATCCCCGTTTTATAGGTGTGAGTGATGTACTGAAAATTACTACCGACCGTACCCTTGATTTGCTAAGGCTCGAACTGGAAATTAAGAAATCAGAATTAGAAGAGAGTTGGCATTTTTCGTCACTCGAAAAAATATTTATCGAAAACAGGATTTACCGCGATATCGAAGAATGTGAAACTTTTGAGGCAATAATCGAAGCCATCGACAGTGGCTTAGACCCTTTCAAAAATCTTCTTAAAAGAGAAGTTACACGCGATGACATAATCCATCTTACCGAAATTAAAATTAAACGCATATCGAAATACGATTCGTTTAAAGCCGATGAACAAATAAAAACAATTGAGGAAGGAATTGAAAATGTCAATTACCATCTTGCAAATATTATTGATTATACCATTGATTATTACAAACGTATAAAAGATAAATTCGGCAAAGGACGTGAACGCAAAACCGAGATCAGAAATTTCGATACTATTGTTGCAACAAAGGTGGTTGTTGCAAACGAGAAATTATATATCAATAAAAAAGAGGGGTTTATTGGCACCGGATTAAAAAAAGAAGAATTTCTATCTGATTGTTCCGATATTGATGATGTAATAATTTTTCGTCGCGATGGAAAATATCTGATTACTAAAGTTGACGATAAATCTTTTGTTGGTAAGGACATTATACATGCGGCTGTTTTTAAACCAAACGACAAACGTACTACATACAATGTAATTTATAAAGATGGCCGCTATGGTGCATTTTTGATGAAACGTTTTTTCGTAACAAGTATTACTCGCGACAGGGAATATGATTTAACAAAAGGAACAGACAATTCGAGGATTGCTTATTTTACTGCTAATCAAAATGGCGAAGCCGAAGTTATCAGGGTTGTGTTAAAGCCAAAATCGAAGCTGCGCCGCTTGAGTTTTGAGATGGATTTTGGTGAGCTTACAATAAAAGGACGTGCCTCGAAAGGCAATATTTTAACTAAGCACGATGTACACCGTATCAGCTTTAAGGAAAAAGGATTGTCGACACTTGGTGGACGGAAAATCTGGTTCGACGAAGATGTGCAACGTCTTAACAGCGAAGGACGCGGGAAGCCCCTTGGCGAATTTATGCCTAATGACAAAATCCTTGTTGTGTCGAACGATGGCTATTATAGGGTTACATCATTCGAGTTATCTAACCATTACACAAATAATATCAACAGGATTGAGAAATTAAACAATAACAAAATTTTCTCCGTAGTACATTTTGATGGTGAGCAGGAGTATTACTACCTAAAACGTTTTCAGGTTGAAATAAGCGACAAACAAATGTATTTCATAAATAATGAACATGAGAAATCGAAGTTGGTTTTAATTTGTGATGACAAATTCCCAATGATAGAAATTATTTTCGGGGGCAAACACAAAGACCGGCCCATCGAGCAAATCGAAGCGAGCGAATTTATCGCCATAAAAGGTTTTAAAGCACGCGGAAAACGAATTACCACCCTCGAAACAGCTTCGATTAAATGGCTCGATCCTTTGCCAAACGATGAAGATGATGAAGAACAGGAAATTCAGCAATACAATGAGGAAAATGAAAACGGGGAGAATTCGGGCAAAACTGAGGAAATAGATTTTGAGATTGAGGACACACGTAACAAAAATAAAATAAGCAAAAAGCTTCCTCCTGGAACAAAACTCGACGAAACAGGCCAAATGTCGCTGGATTTATAGGAGTTAAAAATGAAGGCTTTTACTCTTGTATTATCAATTTTTATATTTGTAAAAACACAATTGATCCCTGATAAGAAGTTTAAAATATTCTTGTCGTTTTCGTTCAAAAAGCAATCTACTTAAAAATTACAATATTTTTTTACCCGGAACAAATACCAAAAGAAAACTTTTGTACGTTTGGAAACTTTTTAAGGGACAATAGTTTCCGTAGTTTTTATGAGAAAAGATATTATATGGAGTTAAATGAATTATTAGAAAAAGTTTCGGCGATGTACCTGAAGTTCGGGATTAAAAGTGTTACAATGGACGATGTAGCCGGTGAACTTTTAATCTCGAAAAAAACCCTGTATCAGTTTGTGAAAGATAAAAATGAATTGGTAAACGGTGTGATTGAGCAATTGATCGAAACTGACAAATCACATTATGTCAGCAATATAAGATCTAATGTTAATGCCATTGAGCAATTATTTGATGTACATAGGCATATTAGACAAATCATGTCGGAAGTAAGCACAACGGCACGGTACGACCTGAAAAAATATTATCCTGTGCAATATGCAAAACTCTATCAAAAAAAGAAAGAGATGATGCTAAAATCGGTAACTGACAATCTTGAAAAAGGAAAAAAAGAAGGCTTATTTCGAGAAAACATGACCACAATTTACATTGCCCGCTTTTTTGTATCGCGTGTTGAGAGTACAATAGAAATGGATATCTTACTTGATAAAAGTATTGACGAGCATAAGTTTTTCATCGAAGTATTCGAATATCATATCAGGGGATTGGCAACATCGAAAGGGTTGAAATTTTTTGAAGAAAATATTGAACAATTAAAAAGCTTTAAGCATGAAAAATAACATAAACAGAATTATTACATCGGCCCTGCTTGTGCTGTATTGCGGATTTTTGCTTTCGGCACAGGAAAAAACATTGAGCCTGACAATTTACGAGGCAAAAAACTTTGCCCTAGAAAACAGCACAAGTATACTTAACGCCCGCTTAGATGTGTTATCGGCCAAAAAGAAAGTATGGGAAACCACGGCCATTGGGTTGCCGCAGGTTAGTGCAACAGCTTCGTACTTAAATACTTTTAATGTTCCTGAAATGAATTTTGGCAGTTATATCGACTACGATGCCATGACACCAGGAATGCCAATTACCCCTGAAATAATCAAACAAAACATGCGCATGACCGATCCTATCAAACTCGGTGTAAAAGAAAATATAACTGCCGACCTTCTTGTTAATCAGTTAATTTTTAATGGATCGTACATTGTGGGTTTACAGGCATCGCTCACCTACAAATTGTTGTCGGAGCAGGGCCTCGAAAAAACCGGGCTTGAGGTAAAAGAGCTGGTTGGCAATTCGTATTTCCTTTGCCTGATTATTGATAAAAACCTAAAAACCCTGAACAAAAGCATTGTTAATCAGGAAAAGATAAGCGATGATATTAAAGCCATGTTTGAGGTTGGTTTTGTTGAAGAAAACGATGTCGACCAAATGTACCTGCTCTTGAATAGCCTGGAAATTATGAAATCGAAACTCGAAAGACAAAAAGACCTGACTTATGATTTGTTAAGGTTTCAACTTGGAATCGATCTCGATCGGGAACTTGTTTTAAGCACCAGCCTCGAAAATTATATCGACAAACTCAATTTTGAAAACCTGATGGAAAATTCTTTTAATACCGGTGCAAACATCGACTATCAATTAATTAATACACAGGAAAAACTTTCGTTGTTGAATGTAAAAAACATAAAAGCCGATTTTCTACCTACAATTTCAGCATTTTATAAACATCAGGAATTATTAGACGAACCGGAATTTAACTTCGTAACGCCCGACATGCTTGGCGTAAATTTATCGCTGCCCATTTTCAGTAGCGGGCAAAGATTGGCCAAAGTATCTCAGGCTCAAATCGAATTAGATAAAATCAGCAATAATAAAAGGGATTTGGAAAAAACCCTGAACATTGCTTTCAGGCAAACAAAATCGCAATACATCACGGCCTTTGATAATTTCGGGCAGGAAAAAAAGAATATGGAGGTTTCAGAAAAAATCTACAATAATACGCTGGCCAAATACAAGGAAGGAATGGCAGGAAGCCTTGACCTTACTCAGGCACAAAATCAATATTTAAACAGCCGGAGCAATTATTATAACGCTATGTATGAATTGTTGAGTGCGAAATTGAGCCTCGAAAAATTATTAGGAAGTCAGTAGTTTGAAGCCGGAAGACAAAAGTGAAATATCTTCCTGTTTTGAGAAAGTTTGCTAAAAAAACAATCCTGATATTTCGGGATTATAAGAAAATGAAATATAAATATTATTAATGATGAATTATAATAATCAATCAAATATCAAAATATCGAAAATGAAAAACATTGTTTATTTTCTACTGCTTACATTTCTTTTTTCGTGTGGGGCAAGCTCTTCAAACGTAGATATTAAAAACCGCATAATCGAATTAAAAGATCAGGTTGCGAAAACCAATATGCAAATCAGGGAATTGGAAAAACAGCTTGCTGCCGATTCAAGTTATCACAATATTGATTATAGTGTACCTGTTGCTATTAAAAAAATTGACACCGAACAATTTATGCACTTTTTTGAATGTAATGGTTCGGTAGAAGCTGTGAATGCTGCTTTCGTAAGTCCTGAAATAAATGGACAGGTTAAAACTGTTTATGTGAAAGAGGGCGAGAGGGTAAAAAAAGGTCAATTGCTAATTAAACTTAATACCAGCGTATTGGAGTCCGGCATTGAAGAATTAAAGTTAGGCCTTGAATTAGCACATAAAATCTATAACAAACAGAAAACTTTATACGACCAACAAATTGGTTCCGAAATACAGTATTTAGAAGCAAAAAACAACAAGGAATCGCTTGAGAAAAAAATTGCAACCCTTGAAGCCCAACTCGACATGTCGATTATTCGCGCCCCTTTTGCAGGTATTGTCGATAATATTTTTGTTAAAAAAGGTGAAATTGCTGCTCCGGGAATGCAGGTACTTCAGTTGGTCAACCTATCCGAAATTTATATTAATGCCGATGTATCTGAAAATTATCTGTCAAAAATCAATAAATCAGACAAAGTGCTCTTGAGCTTTCCTGCCTACCCCGAAATTAAAATGGAAGTTGATATTTGGCAAATTGCTAATGTTATCAACAAACAGAACCGTACTTTCAGGTTGCGTTTAAAAATTGACAACAAGGATGAAAAATTTAAACCAAATATGCTTTCTGTTCTTAAAATCAACGATTTTAAAAGCGATTCGGCAATTGTGGTACCTTCAATAATTATTAAACAAGATATAAATGGCTATTTCCTTTTTGTTACAAAACAAGATGGCGAAAAACTCCTGGCAAAAAAAGTTTATGTGAAACCCGGCATTTCAGCAAAAGATTTCAGCATAATTGAAAATGGCCTCGAAGTGGGCGACCATGTCCTGACCAAGGGTTATAACATGGTAACAAACGGAAGTGAAATAATTGTGAAGTAGGAAGAGGGAGGTCGAAGACCGAAGTCCGAAGACCGAAGTCGGAAGTCGGAAGTCGGAAGTCGGAAGTCGGAAGATGGAAGATGGAAGATGGAAGATGGAAGACTGCCGACTGAATACCGAACATCAATAAAAATATTAAAAAATGGAGACACAAAATAATCAGCAAAATAAAAAGGAAAAAATGCCGGAAAAAATCAGGGATTTTGGTTTATCGTTGATGGCCCTTAAAAACAAAAATACCATTTTTATACTTAGCATTGCAATAATTGCTTTTGGCATTTTTTCGTACAAATCTCTCCCCAAAGAGCTATTTCCCGAAATAGAAATCCCTACCGTAATGGTACAGACAATATACCCGGGCAATCCGCCAATCGACATCGAAAACCTGATTACCAGACCTATCGAAAAAGAAATAGAATCGATAAAGGGCATTAAGAAACTCTCTTCAAATTCGGCTCAGGATGCTTCAATGATTTTCGTAGAGTTTTCGACCGACATTGAAATTACCGATGCCCTTCAGGATGTGAAGGATGCCGTTGATAAAGCCAAGAGCAAGCTTCCAACCGATTTGCTTTCCGACCCAATGGTAATGGACATCGACTTTTCCGAATTTCCAATTATTAACATAAACCTTTCGGGCGATTTCAGTATTGAAGAATTGAAAACCTTTGGCGAATTCCTTGAGGATGAAATTGAATCGGTGCCCGAAATTTCTAAAGTTGAATTACAGGGAATTAACGATAGGGAAATAAAGGTTAATGTCGATCCTTTAAAACTCGCTGCTTTTGAACTAAGCCTCACCGATATAGAAAATGCCATTGTTTATGAAAATGTTTCGATATCGGGCGGCGAAATTAAATTGGGCGAAACCCGCCGATCGGTGCGTACCAATGGCGAATTTGCCAACATCGGTCAAATCGAAAACATTATTGTGAAGAGCGAAAAAGGCAACATCGTTTACCTTCGCGATTTGGCCGATGTTATTGACGGATATGCCGAATCGGAAAGTTATGCCCGCCTTAACCAACAGCCCGTGGTTTCGCTACAGGTAATAAAAAAAGGTGGGGAGAACCTGCTGGATGCTACCGACCAAATTTTTGCCATCCTCGACTTGGCCCGCGAAAACAAATCGATTCCCGATAATTTAAGGATCACAATCACCAACGATCAGTCCGACATGATCCGCAAGCAACTCAGCAACCTTGAGAACAGCATGATACTGGGGATATTGCTTGTGGTACTTGTTCTGTTTTTTTTTCTCGGCACTCGCAACGCACTTTTTGTCGGGCTGGCTATTCCTATGTCTATGTTCCTGTCCTTTGTGGTTTTGTCCCTTCTCGGCATGAAAATAAATATGATTGTGCTTTTCTCCATGATCCTTGCTCTTGGGATGCTTGTTGACAATGCCATTGTTACGGTCGAAAACATTTACCGTTTTATCGACAATGGTTTTTCAAAAACAGAGGCGGCCAAACGTGCTGTTGGCGAAATTGCAATTCCTATTATTACATCAACGGCAACTACCCTGGCTGCATTTTTTCCATTATTATTCTGGGACAGTATTGTCGGCGAATTCATGAAGTATCTCCCATTAACACTTATAATAGTACTTTCATCCAGCCTGTTTACAGCTTTGGTTATCATCCCTGTTATTTCATCATCATTTGCAAAAAAAGATGCCCACCTCGAAATCCCAAACAAAAAACGTGGTTTAACAATTGCAATAATCCTTATAATAATAGGTGTTTTGTTCTTTCTTGGAGGAAACAATACTACGGGAAACCTTTCGGTAATATTTGCAATAATAGGTATCCTTAATATTTTTATCTTTGGCCGCATCGAGCGTTGGTTTCAGAAAAAGTTCCTTCCCTATCTCGAAAATTTATATCTGAAATTACTCACTTACGCATTAAAAGGCATCAAGCCATATCTGTTTCTTCTCGGTACTTTTTTATTGCTGATACTTACAATAATGTTTTTGAATATCAGGAAACCCGCAGTAAATTTCTTTCCCGAGGGCGATCCAAATTTCATTAATATAATTGCTGAATTGCCCATTGGTTCGGATATTGAAGCCACAAATAATTTTATTTTTGAGCTTGAACAAAAAGTCGAAGAAGTACTTGAGCCAAACAAAAGGGCTGTAAAATCGGTTCTTGCCATTGTTGGAAAAGGGGCACAGGGCGAAAATGAGTTTAGCTCCGGTTATAACCCTGCCAAAGGTTTGATAACTATAAATTTTAAAGATTTTGAGTTGCGCGAAGGAGTAAACACCGTCCAGGTGTTGAAAGAAATAAGTGAGGCAATTATTGACAATTATCCAGGGGTAAGGTTTACAATCGATAAGGATTCGGGAGGACCTCCTACCGGGAAACCTGTTAACCTGGAAATATCGGGGCCTGATTACGACAAACTTATTGCCCTTACAGAGGATATCAAGTTTTATATCGAAAAATCGGGGGTCGACGGTATGGAAGGCCTGAAAATGGATTTGAATGTTGGAAAGCCCGAACTGCTTATTAATATCGACCGCGACAAGGCACGAAGATTTGGATTGTCGACTGGACAAATTGCCAGCACAATACGTACGGCTTTGTTTGGCAAAAAAGTATCGGACTATAAAGTTGGCGAAGACGAATACCCCATTCAGTTACGATTAAAAGATGAATACCGGTACTCTGTGGCTTCGCTGATGAACCAAAAAATAACTTTCCGCAGCCAGTCGACAGGAAAAATTATGCAAGTGCCTATTTCGGCTGTTGCCGACTTTAGCTATGGTACTACATACGGATCGGTGAAAAGAAAAAATCTCGATAGGATCATTACCTTGTATTCTAATGTTCTTGAAGGCTACAACGCCACAAATATCAACACCCATCTAAAGGCATTGATCGAAAATTACAAAATCCCCCCGGGCTATAAATATGCTTTTACCGGCGAACAAGAAGAACAGGACGAAAGCATGGCTTTTTTATCAAGGGCATTGTTAATTGCCTTGTCGTTAATATTAATTATTCTCGTAACCCAGTTCAATTCATTGATCAGGCCCGTTATTATTCTATTGAGTGTAGTGTTTAGTACTATTGGGGTGTTTGGCGGCATTGCCACATTTAAAATGGATTTTGTTGTTGTAATGACCGGTATCGGTATTATCTCGTTGGCAGGAATAGTGGTAAACAATGCCATTGTCCTTATCGACTACATCTACTTGCTGAAAAAGCGGAAACGCCACGAACTCGGCATTGGCGAAGACACATTCTTGTCGGCACAAGATGCCACCCAATGTATAATCCAGGGTGGAAAAACAAGGTTGCGCCCAGTATTGCTAACTGCTATAACAACTATTTTGGGTTTGATCCCTCTTGCTATTGGCCTCAATATTAATTTTGAAACAATGCTTAGCGATTTCGATCCTCAGATTTACTTTGGCGGCGACATGGTGAAATTCTGGGGGCCAATGTCATGGACAGTAATATTCGGTTTAACATTTTCAACTTTCCTAACCCTTATTATTGTACCTGTTATGTACAGGATAAGTACAAAAACACAAGCCTCGCTTGCCAGGGTTTTTCAAAAAACGAAATAACGTTAAAGAGTAAAAACTCCTGACCCTTCGTATATGAAGATGTCGTATAAACCGGATGTATAGATTTCATTATGATATTTCTTATCGGCTCTGAATGCAAATATATGTAGTTTCAGAATTCCTGACCTATGGCCAAATTATCAGCCAGTTACCCCAGTTTGTTCGTAAACTGGGATTGTCGCATTTAGTAGATTCGGACTTCCTGACTTAGAAGAAATTTTTACTGACACAATTTCAAAATATCACTTCAATATATTTGACAATATTAAATAACTTTGCTC
>JAYENH010000706.1:0-2097 GCA_034721995.1 Bacteroidota bacterium | reverse complement strand
ATTGGTAAGAACCCACGAATTATAACCAGGCCATTCGTGTTTTAAGCGGCTGCCAATCATTGAATACAAATCCATTATATCCTCAATTTCAATTCGCTCACCATAAGGAGGGTTCATCATAATCATGCCTTCTCCTTTTTCTTCAATAAAATTTAATTTCTCGAAATCTTTAGTGAAACATTTAACAGCGTTTCCAATTCCGAGACGTTTTGCGGCTGCTTTTGCCATACGTGAATATACAGGGCTTATATCTGAACAAATTATTTGAGGACTTTCTGCTATATCCCAATTTTGCCTCCTTAGCCTTAGAAATAACTCTTCATCGTAATCTTTCCAGTTAAGAAAAGCAAAATGCTCGCGAATAATTGAGGGTGGTACATTATGGGCTATCATAGCTGCCTCGATCCCCAATGTTCCTGTGCCACACATTGGATCAACAAAAGTGCTTTTCTTGTCCCATCCCGACAATAATACCATTCCGGCAGCCAATACCTCGTTTAAAGGAGTTTCGTGCTTGCCATTACGATACCCACGCATAAATAAAGGATCGCCGGAACTATCTAATGACAAATTGCATTTATTTTCGCTGATGTGAACATGAATGCGCAAATCCGGACGCTTTGTATCTACATTTGGCCTGATGCCATAGTTATTCTTAAAATAATCGACCACAGCATCTTTTGCAAGCAGGGCAACATATTTTGAATGATTAAATATCTTTGAGTTAACAACAGCATCTATAGCCAGTGTACCATCATGCGACATGTAAGAATCCCATGCAATTTTTTTTATCTGCTTATAAAAATCATCCTGCGTACGAAATGTAAATTCACGAATGGGGTATAAAATACGCAATGCAGTTCTGAGCCAAATATTCGATTTGTACAGAAGCTCCTTATCTCCCTTAAAAGACACAGCCCTCTTTAAAATAGAAATATCAGTACCTCCAATACTTTTTATTTCAGCAGCAAGAACCTCTTCAAGTCCATGCAGTGTTTTTGCAACTAAAGTTTTGTTTTGCATTGAGTTTTAATGTTTTATGGGTTTTATAACAACTCATCTGGTAATGAAACCAAAACGTACAAATAGAAATGAAATATCATGTAAAATACAGACTTCTGCTTTCTATACTATTTTGAAAATTATTGATATACCCGAGCAATTTCATTGTATGAGTGGTGCTTGGTTACCATTCTTTATTGAGCGGGTAATTCACAATTATGTGCGAAACATGAGTTAGTAAAAAAATACGGAAGTGCTTTAAAACCCCCTTTCGGGCATAGCCAAACCCTTGTAGAACATTAGAGACCGAGAATATATATATCCTTAAACACCCGGATACCTGTCGAATATATTATCCGATTTCATTAATATATCAACATACTGGGCACGCTTATAAGCATAAGGATTTGTTATATTTTTCTTCGATAATTTCCCTTTAAAATCGTTTATGCCAGCGTAATTTTTCGCATCCATCCATTCTTCTATATCTTTTAATATAGTTTCAATGTAACCGATTTTATTGTTGTACAAGGTACTTACCACCTGAACACAATCGGCTCCGGCCATAATCATTTTAATTGTATCGTGCCCGGTGAAAATTCCGGTGTTGCTACAAATAGTTCCTTTAATATTATCATATAACAGTCCGGCATAACGCAAAGGCAATTTATTGTCGGCTGTATTGCTAAGGTTATACGGATAATAATTAATCTCTTCCTCAATATCAATTTCGGGCTGGAATAAACGATTGAACAATACAAAACCATTTACACCCAGGTCATCCATTCGCTTTATCACACTAAGAATGTTGGTATAATAAGGGCTTAATTTAACTCCCACAGGAATATTCAGGCTTTCTTTTACTTCCTTTACAATGTCTAATTGCTCATTGATAATATCGTTGCCACTAATCTCGAAATCTTTTGGTACTGCATAAAAATTGAGTTCTAACCCGGCAACACCGGTTTTCTCAATTTTCCTGGCATAGTCGATCCACGATTCTTTATACACGGCATTTAAACTGGCAAATACAGGAATATCTACTGCATTAACGGCACTTTCGAGGTTCATCAGAAATTCTTTGGGACCGGCATG
>JAYENH010000705.1:0-2098 GCA_034721995.1 Bacteroidota bacterium | reverse complement strand
GAACTGCCCAAAAGTTTTCCACTCATCCGTGCCGGGCAGTTGCACCATCATTTTTCCCGAAGTAACCGTCATGTATTCTTTGGTCGAAGTTCCAAATTCATATTCTCCTATTGCCATGACACCGATAGTGGCAGGCCCGTTTTCATCGTCAAAAGCAATCGATTTTACTTTCCCGTCGAAATATTCGTTTGTTTTAAACATGCTTTTTATTTTTGATTTAGCCTGCAAAAGTAATTTATTATAGGATTTTATGGTATTTTTTAAGTCGCAGTTTACAGATCTTCTAAAGCAATCTTTTTCCTATTGTAAAAGTACAAAAACCAGTACCTGACAATTTCAGAACTCCTGACCTATGGCCAAATTATCAGCCGGTTACCCCGGTTTATTCGTAAACCGGGATTATCGCATTTAGGAGATTCAGACTTCCTTGTTTGAAACCTAAAAAAGCCCCCCATTTCTGGAGAGCTTTTCTTTATTTATAAGTATCTTAAATGGAACTTGAGCTTTCAAAAAACTCTATTTAGAAAGCCTTTATTCCGTAACTATCAGTTTTCTGACTACTGTGTTGCCGTCATCAAGCTTAACTCTAAGCAGATTGATGCCGATTGGAATATTGCTGATTTTGATTGATTGGCGAACAACACTTTTCATGTCCTCAAAATAAATCAACTTTCCGGTTACATCAAAAACCTCCACCGATTCGATGCGTGGCATTATTTTCTCGAAACTTATTATGAAGTTACCGTCATCATTAGGATTTGGATACACCTGAACATATTGATCGTAAGCAATATCGGTAATAGCAAAAAGGTTTTCCACTTCTACGGTATCAACCGAGAAACAGGCTTTTGTATCGCTTACTGTTACGGTATAAGTTCCCGGGCAAAGGTTCGACACATTGTAGGTAGTTGTGCTGGCTGCATCGCTCCAAAGATAGCTGTAAGGTGAATTACCACCGGCAATTTGAGTAGCCGAGGCAAATCCGTTACAATTAACAAATCCTTCCGAACCCTGCGATGATAATGTAAACGTAATAGAATCGGGCTGTGTGATAGTGAAATCTTTAACCACTTCGCATTGTGCCTCGTCGTAAACCGTAACAAAATAATCACCGGCACAAAGATCGGCTAATGTATTTGCGGTTGTAGTACCAACCGATGTCAGGCTCCACTCATAGGTATAAGGCGACATGCCATTAAAAGCATTCACTTGCACCTGGCCGTTGCAATCGCCATAGCAATTTACACTTTGTGCCATTACCTGTACCCACGAAAAATCGGATACCGAAATCAGGATTGAGTCACGGTGTACGTTTCCGCAGTTATCGGTAAAATCGACCCAATAAATATTGGCTCCGTCAACTGGTGTAAAAGTCAATGTTGGAGTTGTTACCCCTGTGCTCCATGTGTATGCAATTTCGGTGTTTATATAAGTTTCGAGTGTAATTGAAGATGGTGCAGAAACACCACAGAACATAGTATTAGTATTTGTAATTTTACATTCCTTTAGGGAATCGGGACTGGTTATTTCGAAATCAGAAATAAACTCACATCCGCCATTATCAATAACTGTAACCGAATAGTTTCCCTGGCACATATTACTAATTATTCCTGTTGATGTGGTACCTCCTGCATTTGCCGACCAGTTAAATACAAATGGTGTGTTTCCGCCTTGTGGCACAATATCAACAGCCCCATCGCAATTGTTGTAGCACGTGGTTGAGTCGGCAGTAAGGTTGATGCCCGACATATTTGAAACAATAATATTTACCTGTTCGATTGTTGAATTTCCACAATTATCTGATATTTCTACAGTATATAATGTAGTTCCCTGCTGTGGGGAAATAAATATTGCCTCACTTGTTTCACCAGTCGACCAAAGATAATTTACATCGCTAAGGTTCGCATAGCCTTCGAGCGAAATTTGTGCAGGAGGAGTTACTCCACACCACATAGTATCAACAACAGATAACCCACATAATGCAACATTAAAAGAATCGGGTTGGATTATTTCAAACTCATCACTAAAAACACAATTAATAGCGTCGATTACATTTACATTGAAAGTATCGGCACAAAGCGAATCGAGGTTATTTACA
>JAYENH010000704.1:0-9342 GCA_034721995.1 Bacteroidota bacterium | reverse complement strand
CCCAGTTACCATAAATTAGATGTAAACCGCGTTGCACCAAATACTGAAAATGGAGTTTATACTTTTTATAGTGCAGATACATTAATACTTACAATGACACATACCGATGTTTTATGCCATGGCGGCTCCGATGGAACAGCAACAGTTACAGTAACAAACGGGACTTCTCCTTACACTTACAAGTGGAGCCCATCGGGAGGTAATGCTGCTACCGCTACAGGGTTATCGGCAGGTACTTACAAAGTTATTGTTACGGATGCAAATAATTGTAATGGACAACAAACTGTTATTATTGCCGAACCAGCGGAATTAAAACTCTCTATTTCAGGTGGAGGTTTTATTCCATACTGTATCCAGGACGGGCCTCCGACTATTACTTTATCAGCTAACGCATCAGGTGGAACCCCGCCTTACATATACAGTTGGCCGGGTGGTTCACGAAGTGTCAGTTCAAGTGGATTTTATTCGTGTGCTGTTATTGATGATAATGGTTGCATAGAGTCGGCAACAGTTTTTGTCTGGTTTATACCTATTGTTTGCTCGCGCGATCCCAACGATATTGCAGGGCCAATAGGCTATGAACCTGGTCAGTGGGTGTCGATAAACGACCAATTACCTTATACCATCCGTTTCGAGAACGATCCCGATTTTGCAACTGCCCCGGCACAGGTTGTTACTGTAACCTGCCCGTTTGATGACAACTTAAATCCATTCTCCTTACGATTGGGCGACTTTGGTTTTGCCAACTATATATTTAACGTTCCGGCAAACAGTATTTTTTACTCACAGCGATTGGATGTTGTCGATTCCCTCGGTGTTTATGTCGATGTTCTGGCAGGTATCGATGTTAATAACAACGAGGCTTTCTGGATTTTTGAGTCTATCGATCCAACAACAGGCCTTCCCCCAACCGATGCGATGACAGGTTTTCTGCCTGTGAACGATTCCATTTTCCACCGTGGCGAAGGTTTTGTTTCATATACCGTTGCACCAAAAAGTACATCTGTAACAGGCGACTCCATTTTTGCTACTGCCGAAATTGTTTTCGACATAAACGAATCTATCCTTACAAATACATGGGAAAACATTATTGATGCCGTTCCTCCCACATCAACAATGGATACACTCCCGACATATACGTCATCGCAGCTTATTCCGCTTAGCTGGTCGGCAATAGACGATCCGGGCGGTGTTGGCGTTGGATATTACGATTTGATGTATTCGAAAGATGGAGGAGCAATACAAGTACAGGTTACCGGGCTTGACACGAGTTACTATGAGTTTCCTGCCAACAATAATTCGAGCTACGACTTTTATGTAATTGCAATTGATCGTGTTGGCAACCGCGAACCAAATAAGACTGTCCCCGATGTAAGTATTGTTGTTGGTGCACCAACACTTGCAATTACCCAACCTACCCAAACCGATGTATATTGTGTTGGTGATGTAATGACAATTCTTTGGGAAGTAACCGGCATAGGATTAATTAATATTGATATTTCGAACGATGCAGGTGCATCATATACTCCTATGCTTACACAGTTCGATGCTTCTGTTGGCGAATATACATATCCAATACCACAATCTTTTGTGGCAAGCGATACTTGTTTATTAAGGCTTTATTCCGATGGAATGACCCATGTAACAAATAGCGATTTATTCCGCATAAAAGCACTGCCTGTTGTTGATTTAGGTGCGGCTTCAACTTATGGATTAGGCGATCAGGTTGTGCTTGATGCCGGTGCAGGATATTCAGCCTATACCTGGAATAATTCCGAAATTACCCAACAAATAAGTTTTATGGGATATGAAGCAGGCCTCGGAAGCCATATCTTTTCAGTTAGTGTTACCGATATTTATTCATGTGCCGGCTCGGGCTCGGTAACAATTTTGATCGAAGGTTCAGATACTTGTACACAATCAATTAATTTGCCGGTAAACTGGAGTATGTTTTCGGGTTATGTTTATCCTTTTACACCCAATATGATTGATGTAACATCAGCAATAACTTCGGATATTATTATGATAAAAGACAAAAAAGGGGATGTTTACTGGCCGTATTTTCTGCTAAATAATATTGGCGATATGTTGGTTGGTGATGGTTATCAAGCTAAATTATTCAATGCTGCTACCCTCGTACTCGAAGGAGAATGTGTTGTTCCTGAGTTAACACCTTTAAGTCTTGATGTAGGTTGGAGCTTAATTGGATATTTACGCCAAACACCTGCCTCGGTTATTACTATGTTTAGCCCTATTTCAAGTTCGACAATCATGGTAAAAAATTCCCAGGGTCATGTTTACTGGGTTTACTTTGGGATCGATCAAATTGGTAATATGAACCCCGGTGAAGGATATCAGGTAAAAATGTCTGCTTCCGATGTTTTAACTTATCCGGCAAATTCGGCAAATATTTCGAAAAAAACAGTAATTAACCTCAGATCGGAATATTTTGGTGAAATACTAAATACAGGAAATAACATGACCCTTGGTATTCCTCTTAGTGCATGGGAAAATATTCCTGACAAGGGCGATGAAATAGCTGTATTTACCCATTCTGGTTTGTTGGTTGGCTCCGGGGTTTTCGAAGAAGGAAATCTTGCTATCTGTATTTGGGGCAACGACAAACTAAGCGATTATCAGGATGGCATTGCGGATAACGAGAAGTTTACTGTAAAACTTTGGAATAAAAAGGAAGGATCATTATCGAAAATTGAGGTAACCCAATGGATTGAAGGCGATAATTCATATTCCCCAAATAGAATTTCCATTATGGGCAAACTTACATTATCCGAAAAAAACAGCCAGGATGAAGTTGTGATTCATCAGAATAAGCCAAACCCATTTAAGGGAAAGACGGAAATCAGTTTTTACCTGCCTGAAAAAATGCAGGTCGAATTATCGGTTTACGATGCAATAGGCGAAAAATTGATAGAACTGATTCCTGAATCTGATATGTCGGGAGGATTGCACAAGTACGAATTCGATGCACGTAATTTAGCAACTGGCACGTATTTTTACAAACTAACAACACCCGATAAAACTTACACGAAAGCACTTAATCTAATCAATTAGAAGAAAAGGCCCCGAAAATTCGGGGCCTTTTTTTATCTTGTTTATTGCCATTTCGGATTAATTCACCTCTATCCTGAATACAACTTTGCTTTTGCTTTTATCTTTTTTAGAATATCATCGACTGTGGGCATTACCTCCGAAGGGATTTTTAGTATTTTATCACCCATCTTATTATTTAAAATAAGGGTGACATAATAAAACAATATGTATTTATCCTGTAAATCCTTGCCATATTTTTCGGATTCGAAATAAGAAAGCAGCAAATTCTTTTGCCCTAAAACAAGGAGATATTCAAGTATGCCAGATAAATCTTCATTATCATCATGGGTTAAAATATCTTCCATGTTTTTATCAATATCCTTAAAAACACCATTCCATATTTTTATAAGTAGTTCTAATGCTATGGATTTTTGAGAACTATTGATATTATTACATTTCTGAATTAATTCCAGGGCTTTAGATGGGTTCCTGTTTTCTTCAAAGTATAAAAATACAAGATTATTCATTGCACTTGCATGTCCCTTTTCAATAGCAAGCAGATAGTGTTTTTCGGATTTTTCGATTTCCCCCTTTTCTCTATATAAAACAGCTAAATTATACATTGCCTCTACCTGCCCCTTCTCAATAGCAAGCAAATAGTATTTTTCAGCTTTTTCAATCTCTTCTTTTTCTTTATATAAATTTGCTAAATTATTCATGGCATTTGCATGACCATTTTCAATAGCAAGCAGATAGTGTTTTTCGGATTTTTCAATTTCTCCTTTTTCATTGTATAAAAAAGCTAAATTAAACATTGCCTCTACCTGCCCCTTCTCAATAGCAAGCAGATAGTGTTTTTCGGATTTTTCATAAGTTTTTGAGAGATAATAAATATAGCCCAAATAGAAATACTTTACTCCATCTTCTTCGTTTTCAATTTTGTTTATTTCGCTTATTGCCTGATTATAATTTTGATTTTCAAAATACTTTCGTGCAGTTTCGATAATCTTCTTGCTTTGTTCTGGCAAATCGCTGCTTTTTTCGTCAATACCATACGATATATATGTCTCCTCAACCAACATGTCGCGTAAAGCACAACTAATGTATTTCGATTGGCTATATGCTTTTGTTAGTATTATTGCTTTGTCGGAGCTTATTGTATTGTTTCTCAAAGAACTGATATGTTCATTTGCTAATTGCCGTATTTTATCGGCATCGTACCAGTTTTCTAAAAATATGGTCAGATACTTTGCTTTTCGTTTTTGGTCGGGATTGCCTTGTGTAACAATAAGCCACATATTAAAAAAGCGTTCCGATATCCGGTATAGTTTGTTTTTTGTTTTGGTGTCGGTTTTTTTAACAATCCCAAAAGAAATAAGCTGCTTTAAGTAAGCCGATATGAGTTTGCTCTCCATCCTACACACATCAACAAGCTGCCGGGTAGAAACCGCTTCCCATGCAAATGCCATTTCCGAAACTATTTTTCGTTGCGGGGCAGTTAAGTTGTTTAACCTTTCCTGATACAGAGGTGTGGCCTGGTCCATTATTTTTCTGATATACTGAAACCCATACAACCGGTTTTCGCTTAAAAGTATTTTAATAAAAAACTGCAAGGTGCGTGGCAGTCCATCCGTTAAAATCCTTATCGCTTCAATTTTCCCTTTGTGCTTTATGGCGTAATTTTTTAATTGGGGTATTTTCATAATTCCGCTCCATAAATTAAGCAGGGTATCAATTTCATCAAAGCTCAGGGATTCGAGTTTGTGCTGCCTGAAAAACTCATAAAAGGGCTGGTCGTATTTCCAGAAATGCTCGTCCATTCTTGTACTACCACCAATTATCTGTACGTTATTGAAGTTTAGTAGAAGTTCTCGCAGCAGATGGCCGTCATGCTTTAGGTTATTTAAAATCCTGTCAAGGTTGTCGAGCAAAAGCACTGCCTTTTTGCTTACCGATAGTAGCAATTTGTTTATCTCATCGAATAAGTATCTGGTATATGCCTGTTCCCCTGTAAATTCGGAAAAGGCTTTTAGTTTAATCCGAATGTTTTCCCTTTCCTTCAATTCGTTTAAACTCTCAAACCATAAATCAGACAAACGGTAAATACCGGCCTGTTCCTCTGCAAGATAAACCGGGATATAGTTTTCGGATAGTTTTTTGTTTTCATTTAGCTCAATCTCAATTCGTTTTAGCAAAGTAGATTTGCCACTTCCTCTTCTTCCAAGAATAAGTTCATGCTGCACGGGGTCTTTCCCTTTCTTTGATTTCAGGGCATCAATAATTGTTTCAAATTCGTGAACCCTTATCACAAAATTATTCTTTACCGATTCTGCATCGCTATTTGCCGCTTGATATAAATTTAATATATCAACAAAATTATTTTCAATATTTAGCATATTATCCATTATAAACAGGTTGATCCCTTTTCCAGAATTCTTTTAAAAATGGGGACACAAATATGTAATGATTGTCTTTTTCTAATATATACCCATCAGTTTCAAGATTACCGATAAATTCCATGTAGTCAATTTCCTTTTTGTGTTTACGGGCCAAATCGTACAATTCCATCTTGTTGATTTTGTTTTTATGAGCAATAAAAAGGAGTATTTCATTTAAAAACAATGCTTCGTTTAGCGTGAAATAATCGAACAGGCGGTGTTTCCAGTCTTTGAAATATGAGCTGTCTTTTACTACTTTGTCGAAAGCAATATCAATATCTTTCTCGCTAATGATTCTTGTATTATTTCGTTTCGCCTTTTTATTTACTTCTTCGAGTATCAGGTTGATAAAATATGGAATGGGATATGAGATTTTAGTTATCAAATACTTGCTCAAACTATAGGGATACTTTACAGTGGCGTTTTTGGTAACATGCCCGATATAGTGTTTTGCATGTTCGGGCATAAAGGGTTCAAAATCTATTACCTTCAAATTGTTTAGGTCTATGGTCCTTCCTTCAATTCTCTTAACAACATGGTGCATCCCCACCGAACCCGTCAATACAAGTTGTATAGCACTGTATTGATTGTTTTGTCGCCACTCTCTCAGGTTTTTCAGTATCCTTTTTGCCTCGTCTGTTTTGTTGTTCTTGTACAGATTATGAATAACTTCGGGCAATTCATCAATAAAAAGAACAACTTTTACATCATTGCTTTTTAATTGGTTGGCAGTTTTGTCTATTTCGGCAAGATAATCTAATCTTTTTTTATCGCCGAATTTAATTTTACCGTCAGCCGAAATTTCATCAATATCGATCTTCTGAAAAAAGTTGCTCAGTTTATTCCAGATTTTTTTATCTCGACGTAAACACGAAAGGATAAGCTCGTACAATCGTTTGTAAAAATCCTTCTCCGACCTGATTCCCTGAATATCCTCGAAAATGCATTTTGTTCCTTTTGGGCAATTGTTGTTTGCAATATTTACAACAATAGATGTTTTTCCAACTCTACGAGGTGCTGCAATAAGCAAATGATTGCCTTTCTCAATTTCTGTTATTATCTCTTTTTCAATCTCCTTGCGAGGATAATAGTAATCACCTGTCGCCTGGTTCCCGATAATAATTTTTGGACCGATCCATTCTGTCTTCATGTTGACAATGACTTTATTGTTAAACTAATTTGACAACAAATATATTGCTAAATATGTTACGCAACAAATTTATTGTCAAAAAAGATGAAAATAATTGCAATTTTGCAACCCCTGACAAAACTTACACGATAGCACTTAACGGCATTTTTCATATTCCCACAAAAGTAGTTAACACTTTATATTTGTAGGTGTTTTCCGGAGATACCTCCCCCTTAAAAGTCATTATCTTGCCATTAAGTTATTCCTGTCTGTTATCAGAACTCGTGACTTTTTAATTTTAGCCACAAAATAACCGCAAATAAAGAATCAAATTTTTCCGCCGTATTTAGTTGAATTTATCTTTGGATTCCTTTAATTATTGGATTCGGGATTTTTCAAATTTCCATATATATCAAATCGCAAATGAAATATCATTCGCAAACAGATATCAATCAATTTCACGTAAATCTGTATACCTGTGATAATTAGACAATTAAAGGACGAGTAAAAACCATACTTTATCGCAATCTAATATAATGTAATACACAGATAAACAGATTGATATAAATAGCAACATCGTCATTTTATTAATAATGTTTTGACATGATGTTGCGATTGCCTGTAAATTAATGATTCATTTATTGCGAATGGTTTTTCAAGATTTGCAATATTTTTATTAGAAATCCCGAGTTCTGATTTCATATCGCTATTTCAGAGCTATATTAAAAGGACTGAAAGTCCATGATGTAATACTTACAACCGACGGTATTGCACAAAGTATCTTTAAAAATCCCGTTCTAAAGGATCGGGGCTATTGAATTGAAAATGGGTAAAACTGTAGAGTCTTGAAAATAAGCGACAAGCAAAAAGTTGTCATTGGTAGTGTAGCAAAGAATCTCAAATCTTATATCTATTGATTGATGACATTATTTTTGTTGAAAATCAATTTTGACAATCTGCGGGATTTGCCTATTTTTATTGAAACAAAAAACTGTATTGTTTAATATAAAATTATGCTGAAGAATTTTCAGGATTTCATAAACGATAAGGAACTTTTTGAAAGTAACGAAACAATATTGCTTGCTGTAAGCGGTGGTATCGATTCTGTTGTTATGCTCGATTTAATGAACAGTGCAGGATATAGCTTTGCTATTGGCCATTGTAATTTTAATTTGCGCAGCAAAGAATCGGACGGGGATGAAGAGCTTGTTAGTTCCCTGGCCGAAAAATATGATGCAGCTTTTCATAATATTTCGTTCGGCACAAAAGAATATGCCAACGAAAATGGTATTTCCATTCAGATGGCAGCCCGCGAGTTGCGCTTAAAATGGTTCGAAGAAATCCGGCAAACAAATGGGTATGGAAAAATTGCACTCGCCCATCATCGAAACGACGAAATAGAAACCTTTTTTATTAACCTAAGTCGTGGTACCGGTATCAGAGGTTTAACCGGGATGAAAGCAAAAAACCATCATATAATAAGGCCTTTGCTTTTTGCTGGCAGAAAGGAGATTGGAGATTATTGCGAAAATCATGATTTGTCATACCGAGAAGATTCGAGTAATGCAAAACAAGAGTACTACCGGAATAAAATCAGGCATAGCATTGTTCCTGTTTTTCGCGATCTGAACCCGCGCTTCTCTTTGAACATGTCCGAAAATATTGAGCGGCTTCGACAAGTGGAACAAATTTTCCATCAAGCGATTACCGAGGCTTATGAGCGTTGTACCACACGAAAAAATAATGAAGTTTACTTTTCAATTTCAGAATTAAAAAAACTCGATCCTCTTTCTACATATTTGTTTGAATTTATCCGCGAATTTAATTTTACAAATAGTGATTTGCCCGAAATAATGACTTCTTTAGACGGGTCGTCAGGCAAAATGTTTTATTCGCCTACACACAGAATTTTAAAAGACAGGGAGCATCTGATTATTACAATATTAGGAGCAAACGATCGGCATAATTATTACATCGATCGTGGAACTGAAGAAATTGACAAGCCCTTGCATTTGTGTTTTGAGCTGGTTAAAAAAACGGAATTTGGCGAGATTAACAAAAGTCCGGCTTATGCATACTTAGATTACGATAAATTAAATTTTCCTCTGATTTTAAGGAGATGGAAAAATGGCGAATATTTTATGCCTTTCGGGATGGAACATTTAAAAAAGCTAAGTGATTTTTTCATTGATCAAAAAATGTCGATTATCGAAAAAGAGAAAATATGGATATTAGCTTCCAACGAGCATCCGGTTTGGATTACAGGTCGCCGTATAGACAACCGCTACAAAATTGACGAAAAAACTGAGAATATATTGATTGTAAAGAATGTTGAAATGCTGAGAAATTAAACTGATGATTGCTTGTACTGATAGAGATAACCTTAAAATAAATAAACTAATCGACCATGAACCTTTCAATCTCTTAAATGTTGAAGCTTTAAAACTAAAACCATGAACGTAAAATATTTATATAAGCACTGGAAATATCGCTTGTTTGCACCACATCATCAAGGATTTGGGGTACACAGTCCTTCTTTGTTTAAATTCCTTAACGATATTGTTTTCGACACGAGTTTACATGTTGAATACCAAAAGCTTGAAAGAAATTACCCGGCAAGAATTCGAAATGTAAAACGGAAATATGGCCGTTTGCTCTGCCGGATCATAAAGAATAGTGCCCCACCAAATGTGCTTGAAATCACTTCGGTACCCAATATTATGT
>JAYENH010000703.1:0-2104 GCA_034721995.1 Bacteroidota bacterium | reverse complement strand
TTATCATCAATACTGCCTTTCCACAAGCTGGTAATATTGACACCATCTATTTTATTAGCAGGTAGGTTAGCTCCAGCTATTTCAGCAAAACTTGGTAAAATATCAATAGCACAAGCCAGTTGATTACATATTGTGCCAGTTGGTGTTTTTCCTGGCCACTTAATGATAAATGGCACACGTTGTCCACCTTCCCAGCTTGTGGTTTTTCCCTCACGTAATCCACCTGCAGAGCCTGCATGGTTTCCAAAGTTTAACCAGGGACCATTGTCAGTTGTAAAAATAAACAAGGTATTATCAACAATGTTGTTAGCTATTAAAGCTGCCATTATCTGCCCAACTGACCAGTCGATTTCCTCCATAACATCACCATACATCCCTTTTTCCGTTTTTCCCCGAAATTTATCAGAAACGCCAAGCGGCACATGTCCCATTGTATGCGGGACATACAAAAAGAATGGATTTTTTGCATTGCGGTTAATAAAATCAACGGCCCTTTCTGTATACAAGGTTGTTAATTTGTCCTGTCCGGCTAATGTGGTAATTTCTTCGATTGTTTCGTTTCCTTCAATTAGGGGTAAATCAGGATACCCACCTCTTCCCTTACCTGGTTCAGAGCGTGTTCCGTCGATTTTTATTGGCCACATATCGTTCGAATACGGGAGTCCCACATACTCGTCAAATCCATGCTGCAATGGAAGGAATTCCTTATGATGACCTAAATGCCACTTGCCAAAAATAGCTGTTGCATAGCCTTTTTCTTTTAGCATTTCGGCAATAGTGGTTTCGTCTGAATTTATTCCAATTTCGTGGTGAGGGAACAGAGCTCCCGAAATACCTATCCGGTTTGGATAACAACCGGTCAGGAGGCCGGCTCGCGATGCACTACAAACCGGCTGGGCGGAATAAAAATTAGTAAAACGCATCCCCTCACTAGCTAGCTTGTCGAGGTTCGGCGTTTGGTAACCGGTGGCTCCATAGCATGCTACGTCACCATATCCCATGTCATCAATAAAGATCAATACGAAATTAGTCGACTGTTTAATTGTTGAATCCTGTGAAGGTCTTGCACATGAAATCAATAAACATAGAATGATGAAAAAAAAGATGTTAATATACTTCTTCATGATTGATATCTTAGTTTGCTGATTTGCTATTTTTTTCGTGAGTTAATGCAATAATAAAATAGTGTATTAAGGGACTAAAGTTATGATAAAATAAACCAAATCAGCACATTACCATGATATAGGTAAAATATAGTAGTAAATACCGATATAATGTGATGCAGTACCAGCTAAGACAAATAAATGCCATACCAGGTGGTTGTGATTAAACCGGGCTTTCTTGTAAAAATATATCCCAATTGTGTAGCATAGTCCACCTATAAAAATCCATAGGACCCCCATAAGTTGTACATTTCTTAATATAGGAACAATAGCAATGAGCATCATCCATCCCATTGCAACATACAATAGGATATAGAATAAGTTAACTCCCTTGTCGAATTTGCTGGGTTTGGCCAGTTTGATGGTAATTCCTATTGCTGCTAAACCCCATTCGAGGCCAAAGAGGACCCATCCAAATGGTCCGTGCAAAGCTACCAATGTAAGGGGTGTGTAAGTTCCGGCAATAAGCAGGAAAATTGCTATCTGGTCAAGGGTGAAGAAAAACTCCTTTGCTTTCCCCGGATTCAGCCAGTGGGTCATTGTAGATGAGAAATACAGAATAATCATACTGGCTCCGAAAATAACAGAACTAACTATATGCCACGCTGTTCCAACTTGTATGGATTTAATAAGCATCAATACAAGTGCAACTATTGCCAACAGAAATCCTGCCAGATGGGATATTGCATTTGCCTGTTCTTCACTTTTCGTATAGCGGGAATTTTCATGTAAATTTTCCATGCGATCAAAGGTAAAAAATGTAATAATGATTGTCAGCTATAAGTACTGTCAGGGCTTGGCTGACGCAAAACCCCTGGCAAATATTTAAAAACTTATCTCTCCGTCAGTTTGAAGTCTGAGAAATTTAGCTTGTCCAGCCTGTTGTCTTCTACCATTAGGTAAACATAGCTGGTCATGAAAGATCTGTTATTGAATCCATA
>JAYENH010000702.1:0-2105 GCA_034721995.1 Bacteroidota bacterium | reverse complement strand
CGGCCTTGCAAGTCATGGAGGTGCAATTGGGATAGTTGTTGCCTTATGGTTGTTTTCTAAATATGTATCAAAAAAATCAATTATCTGGATACTCGACAGGGTAGTTATCCCTACTGCACTCGGAGGGGCATTTATTCGTCTTGGTAATTTTTTTAACCACGAAATTTATGGTATTCCCACAGATCTTTCCTGGGGTGTAATATTCAGATATGGCGAAGATGCACTGGCGAGGCATCCTACGCAAATTTATGAAGCCCTGACGTATCTTGTTCTTTTTATTGTACTTATATTCCTTTTCTTTAAAACCGAAGCAAGACAGAAAACAGGACTCATATTCGGAATATTTCTAATTATTCTATTTTCAGGCAGGTTTTTTATTGAATTTATTAAAGAAAATCAGGAAATCTTCGAAGATGACATGATGCTAAACATGGGCCAATGGCTTAGTATTCCTTTTGTTATTTTTGGTATTGGCTTGATTATCTATAATATGATACCAAAAAAACCTCAAACCCAAACATAGAGAAATGAACACTAAAATACACTACATTACTCCTGAACCCCTTAGCTGGGAAGTTATCGACAAGCTTATCGAAAAAAAAACAAAGCTTGTTCTTTCTGACGAATCGCTTGATTTAATCCAAAAATGCCGCAATTATCTTGATAATAAAATTGCCTCGCAGGATAAACCAATTTATGGACTTAATACCGGATTTGGTTCCCTTTACAAAAAGTCGATATCGAAAAAAGATTTGTCGCAATTGCAGAAAAACCTGGTAATGTCTCATGCCTGTGGGATGGGAGAAAAGCTTGAACCTCAAGTTATAAAACTAATGTTGCTTTTTAAAATCCATGCCCTGTCGTTGGGATATTCCGGTGTTCAGGTGCAGACCGTACAAAGGCTGATCGATTTTTATAACGAAGATATTTATCCCATTGTTTATGAATTAGGTTCGCTTGGTGCATCCGGCGATCTTGCCCCACTTGCCCATTTATGCCTGCCGATGTTAGGCGAAGGCGAAGTTGTTTATAAAGACAAGCGAATTTGGGCTAGCGAAATGTTAGAAAAATTCAATTGGCAACCCATTATATTGCAGGCAAAAGAAGGACTGGCTTTGTTAAATGGAACACAGTTTATGAGTTCCTTTGGAGCATTAGCCATGCTAAAGGCATTCAAACTTTCGCGGCTGGCAGATATTTCCGGTGCTATTTCGTTGGATGCTTACGATGGAAGGATCGATCCTTTTATTGAACAAATTCATCAGGTACGCCCCCACCCCGGGCAAATCGAAACAGCGAAAAACATTAGGCGCATTCTCGAAGGCAGCGAACTGATAAACCGGCACAAAGACCATGTTCAGGATCCATATTCGTTCCGCTGTATCCCCCAAGTGCATGGTGCATCAAAAGATACTATAAACTATGTGGCTTCGGTTGTTCTCCGCGAAATAAACTCGGTAACCGATAATCCAACAATTTTTCCTGATGATGATTTGATAATTTCGGGAGGAAATTTCCATGGCGAGCCTCTTGCTTTTGCTTTCGATTTTCTTTCCATTGCTTTGGCCGAACTTGGAAATATTGCAGAGCGCAGGGTGTATCGCCTTATTTCGGGACAACGTAACTTGCCTGAATTTTTGGTAGCAAATCCCGGCCTGAACTCCGGTTTTATGATCCCCCAATATTCGGCGGCATCCATTGTCAGTCAGAACAAACAGCTTTGTACGCCATCTTCCATCGACTCAATAACTTCATCGAACGAGCAGGAAGACCATGTAAGCATGGGTGCCAACGGAGCTACAAAGCTTATGCGCATTGCCTATAACCTCGACCGTATCCTTGCCATCGAACTTTTTGTTGGTATACAGGCAATGGAATTCAGAAAACCCGAAAAGACATCTCCAATACTAACGAATTTCATTGAGCAATTCCGCAAGATAATCCCATATATCAAAGAAGATAAAATAATGTACAAGGAAATGAAAGCCGCCGTGAAGTTTATCAGGGATGGTAGGTTTGAGGATTGATGATTGATGATTGATGATTGATGATTGATGATTGACGATTGACGATTGACGATTGAGGATTGAGGATTGAGGATTGAC
>JAYENH010000701.1:0-2107 GCA_034721995.1 Bacteroidota bacterium | reverse complement strand
AACAATAACTTCGCTGCCCTCGCAAACAAGGGTGTCGCTTATGCTCATAACAACATCAATAATGGAAACAAGTGTTGTGTCGCTTGCCTCGCAGCCATCCTGGTTAGTTGCTGTAACAGAGTACAAGCCCGAAGTTTGCACCTGGATTTCAGGAATTATTGCCCCTGTGTTCCATTCATAATCATAAGGTAAACTGCCGGCGTTTAATGTAAAAATTTCGGCTTCGCAACTCGAAAGTGTGTCGGGGAGCGATAAAATTATTTCGGGCGAAAAGTAAATATTAACAGTGTCGGGGCAGGTAAAAGTACCTGAAGTTTGGGTAACCGAATATTGCCCCGAATTTGAAACAGTTATAACAGAAGTAGTTTCGCCGGTCGACCAAACAAAATTGCTTCCGCTGCTTACCACATTCAAATCAAAGCTAAGACCATTACATAATAGCGTATCGTTTTCAATAATATCAGTAAACATTAATTGCACATAACTTTGGTCGATTGTGGTGCATCCATTAATATCGCTTGCAGTAAGTTGGTACATGCCGGTTTGGGTAACAACCGAAAAATTTGTAGTGTCCCCGTTACTCCACTGGAAACTATCGAAATAAGTATTGTTTGCATTTAACAATCCGTAGCTTTCGTTGCATAACAACAAAGTATCGTCTAAGCCGGGATCGTAAACAGGGAAAACCGTAACCGAAACCTGATCGCTGCATGTATTGTAGCCATCGGAAGCCGAAACATAATAAATTGCTGAACTAACAGGGCTAATGGTAATACTCGGATTTTGAGTATCGTCGCTCCAGTGATATGTGGCTGTGCTTGAAATTGCCTCCAGTGTAATACTTTCGCCATCGCAAATTGCAGTATCGCTATTTAATATCTCTACTGAAATCATGCTAATAAAAACCGAATCGATATAAGTGCAAGCGGCATCGGAAACTGTAAGGGAATAATCTCCTGTGTTCGTTACAAAAATTGAGGAAGTATTATTACCGGTGTTCCATTGGTAACTGCCATAATTAAAATTTGTGCTCAATTCATATTGATTTTCGTTACAGAGGAATATCGAATCACTAAGGTTTGGCAAAGGAACTACAGTTACGTTTAGGTCGTGGTTACAAGAATTTACATCATCGCTTATTTCGAGGTTTGTAATTTCGCTGTCGAAATAAGTAATGTTTGTTTGAGGATTAGTACTTCCGTTGCTCCAAAGAAAACGAAATGTATAAGCCGAAAACGGGATAGAATTACTTGTTGTTGCTAAATTTAACTGTGCAGGATACCCATAAATATCATTACTGAAATTTCCGGTAAAATGATTAAAATCGAAAAAGCGCAATAAATGGTTGTCACTATTTGTATTGGTATGAAAGCTCATATTATCGACCACTTCTCCACCCGAAATTATTCTATCCCAAATCCTTACTTCGTCGATCCTTCCATCGAACCATGCCGGGTTAAGTGTATCGGACGAGCGGCCAATCCAGGCGGTACCACTAAGTTGTGTGTTGTAAGTTCCGGTAATAAAATTGCTGTTTGCAAATATGCCGTTCACATAAAAAGTATATTTGTTCGAAGGATCTGTCCCTACCATAATGTGCGTCCATGAATTTTGAGGAATAAGCTGAGTACATAAATATTCATCGGAATTTAACTGAACACTCAACGAATCGTATTGATCGAGAAAAACCGAAAAAACATTTCCGGTGATTTGATCGCCATAGCTGAACAAACAATTTTTTCCCGACTGCCCTGCATTGTAAACCCATGCCTCGAAACTGCGCTCAGAATTTGCAGTGGGAAAACCTGCATCGCTAAACGAGATCGAGGAGCTGTCTCCATCGAAATAAACCGAACTGATATTTTCCGATTGATGCCAGCTTGTAAGGCTAATACTATCACCATAACAAATTGTAGTATCCGATTGATTAAGCCCTGAATTGATTAAACTAACCAAAACCGAATCAACTTCCACACAAGAACTATCATCAGTAACAGTAAGCCAATACATGCCCGAATAATTCAAATCTACCGTTGCTGTTGTATCGCCACGGCTCCATTGGTAACTCACAAAACCGGTGTCGGCATTTATCTGGATACTATCTGAG
>JAYENH010000700.1:0-9369 GCA_034721995.1 Bacteroidota bacterium | reverse complement strand
AATAATTTTGTTGTAAAGATATATAAATAACCGAAAATAGTTTTGTCGGGTTGCCTGGGACAAAATAATATTTTGAGATGCCCAAAAAAACAATTGAGCCATATTGCGTAGCTCGTAAAATCCGCAAGTCAGAGTCTCACTATTGTAATTTACAAGCAATTAAATACCGACTTGCACAAGCTTAATCGTAACAGTGAGACTCTGACTATCATTAGTTTGAGTGTTGACCTGCGGATATAAGGTAGCTTACAAATATTTCTCTAAAAAATCTGTCAACTTACAAACCCTGATATTCTTTGTAATCATATAATCATCAGTATTTGGTGTGATTATGTAATTCTCAACCGTTTGTAAATCTTCAAACGACAGTAATAAGCCTTTGGTAATTTTTGGACTGGATGTATATTTAATTTCAATTCCAAAATATGGCCTTCCTCCTTTTTGTAGTACAAGATCGCACTCTGTCCCTTGATGGGTCCGGTAAAAAAAAGGCTGGACACCATCCCCAGCCCTGTTTAAAATTTGTTCTATTACAAAACCTTCCCACGAATGACCTAAAACAGGGTTCATCAGTAAATCATTGTAAGAATCAATATTTAGCAAATAGTGTAAAATTCCTGTATCCCTGACATATACTTTTGGATTTTTCACTATCCTTTTTTTCACATTAATTGAATAAGCTTGAAGTTGTCTTATAAGGAATGCCTGCTCCATAAAAGAAATGTATTTCTTTAAAGTAACTGATGAAATCTCCAACGATTTTCCAATATTCGTGTAGTTTATAACACTACCACTAATATGAGCAAGCATTACCCATAGTTTTTGAATAATACTCCAGTTAACATTCTGGCTTAACATAGGAATGTCTCTCTCGATGTATGTTTTTACAAAATTCTTATGCCATTTTGAACAAAGCTTATCAGATTTTGCTAAAAATGCATCAGGAAATCCACCGCGAAACCACAATTTAGATAAATTATTTGCTCCTACTTCTGCCAAATTAAATGGGAATAATTCTTCGTAGGCTATTCTACCTGCAAGCGATTCTGATGAATCCCGAATAAGTTCGGGAGAAGCAGAGCCTAATAAAATAAACCTGGAAGGTTCCCTTTTTTGATCAATCATCGATCGTAGAACAGGAAATAAATCCGGCATTCTTTGCACTTCATCCAAAACCACAAGTTTATCAATGTTGTTTTCAAAAAACATAACAGGGTCATATATTTTGGCTTGGTCTTTTGGGTTTTCCAAATCAATATATATCGATTCCTTTGAAATGGATTTTATAAGTTGTTTCGACAGTGTGGTTTTCCCTACCTGACGGGAGCCAATAATACCAAGTACCGGAAAACTGCTTAAAAGTTCTAATAAATCATTGCTTATGCTTCGTTCAATCATAGTGCAAAGATATAATTATTCCATGAAATATTAAACTCTGAGTTTAAAATTTCATGGTAAAAATAATATTCTTTTAGGCGCATAACAAATTTCCATATCCCTGATTTTTTAAATATATCAGCATCCTACCCTAAGTAATAGGAATGACCCGTACAGGATTCCCCCCTCCATTCCACTACTCCGAACTTATTTGTAAACAATTTGTTTAGCTTTGAACATTTTTAAGACTAATTACACATAGATACTTCTTATGGCTTTGATTAAAGAACTTAATGGAATTTCCCCACAATTTGGCGAAAATTGTTTTCTTGCAGATAATGCCACAATTATTGGCGATGTAACAATGGGCAAAAATTGCAGCTTATGGTTCAATGCTGTGGTAAGGGGCGATGTTCATTACATTAAAATAGGCGATAACGTAAATGTACAGGACAATGCAACTATCCATACTACTTATAAAAAATCGCCCACAAACATTGGCAATAATGTATCGATTGCGCACAATGCTGTGGTACATGGTTGCACTATCCACGATAATGTATTGATTGGCATTGGTGCAATTATTTTAGATGATGCCGTAATCGAAAGTAACTCGATAATTGCAGCAGGTGCAGTTATTACAAAAGGCACGGTTGTAGAAACGGGTAGCGTTTATGCCGGAACACCTGCAAAAAAGATAAAATCTATTGGCCCCGAACTTCTCGAAGGCGAAATAAACCGCATTGCCGAATCGTATATCAAATACGCCGATTGGTACAGGTAGAGGGAAGGAGTCGGAAGTCGGAAGTCGGAAGATCGAAGTTGGAAGTTGGGAGACGGAAGTCCGAATTCGGAAGTATGAAGATGGAAGACCGAAGGCGGTCGTGGCCGTAGGTGATTTCTACTAATGTTCCGTTGCTATGTGTTACCGATGAAAGCATTCCTATCCTGTTTGGTTTTGTGTCGTAAATATACGAAGTTAATACGGATTGCGGCCGGAGCGTGTGAGCACCCTGCTTAACTTATCGCAGGTAAACGAATATTGTTCCCCATCATTGCTGTTGAATCCCCTCAGGATTCCATATTCATTACCCATGTATCGTTCCATGCACTGCGTACATGGCTATTCACATTGAATCCTTTCAGGATTCTAAAACCACGAAGTGGTTTAACATGAATAGCCCTGTACGCAGTGCAGGGTACAATGGACAGACAACTAACAGAATCCCGGAGGGATTCAACAAGTTGTTTGATTTTACAAAAACACAATTTTGCCTGTGTAGCTTTTGTTGCCTTGCTGCAGCTTTGCGTGGTAAATGCCTTTGGCAAGGTAATCGAGTTTTAATTTTGCCTGTGCCTGGTTTTTTAACACGGCTATTTTTTCTAACAACCTGCCTTCGTTATCATAAATATAAAGTGTGGCCTCTTTTAACGAGTTTACCTCGTCGGGCCATTGTATGCTGCACGTGCCATCGCTTGGGTTGGGAATAATAATTAGTTCACTTGTGGCAATGCTTTTCGTGGGTTCGCCAATTTGGTTAATAGTGCTGTCGTGCTTGGCCAAATAATAATTTTTATATCCATCAAATTCAATTAGATATTGATCTAAATATAAATTTTCTGTGATTTTTGCTGAAACAATTATCTCATTATTACTATCGACAACAACATCCATGTTATAGTTAGAAACAGGCCCAAAATGTTCTATTCCCAAACATGTTCCAGCAGAATCGAAGCGTGCAATAAATTGGTCTATTGTATTTGTAGATGTAAGATTATATTGTCCAATAACGGCATCACCGCTAATAATTCCGTCATTTCGATGGAGCAGAGCGACTGAGAAATCTGTGTCAATTTTGGGCAAAGTGTAAACAGAGAAATGAAAAATGCCTATGAGTTTTATTTTTCTTTTATAATTTCTCAACTTTAGCAAGTTAAACATTTAATCGTTAAATTAAAAATTATTGCAGATAATAAACTTATTCATCATTCTTTAAGTTCTTAATTTCCTTCTCCTGCAACTCTTTCTTTTGTTTAACTCTATCACATAAAGCGTAAGTTCCACCACCTTCTGCAAAAGCAGGGCACCCATGTTGCCGGGGTTTAGGTCGTTTTCGATTACCTCTTGTTCGCTGAGCACATCGGGTAAATGCTTGTGGGTATTAATATATTGCTCTACTTCTTTTAGTGGCATTAGTTTGTAATCATCATAAAACACGAAATCGGAAAAACCTGCAAAAGTAACTTCAATTTCTTTGGCAGTAATTTTTCCGTTCACTGCCAACATCGATTGAGGATTGGATTGCCAATTACTACCCAACTCCGGCTTGTTATCCGTTAACCTGTTGGTTTCGTAATTGCCACTTGGGGCAATTGCAAAGCCTGTAACTTGATTTTCGGCACCTCATTCATTGTTCTTCCAAAATATCATCGGCTGGCAATTATCCTATTCCTGACCGGTTTTCACCAGCTTTTGGGTGGAAATTTATTTAAAATTATTAAACCTGATTCCTAATGAAATTCTGATATACCTATTGTAAATAGGATGTAAGCCGTTGAATAATTCCGGGATACCATATTTGTAATCAATTTTAATTATTAGATTATAAAAGTTGTTTGGAAATTTTATGCCAATTGCCCCCAAAGGACCGTAATTTGAATTTTTTGCAAAATATGAGTCAACAATATCATCTACTTTATAATCATATTGACCGTTTTGATTGGGCAGGTAAGTGTGTAGCATACCCTCTTCTCTTATTTTTGTAAGCGGATCGAAAAAAAAGCCTAATTCAACAAAATACTCATATTTATTACCTGGTTGGAATCTTATACTCACAGGTAAGGATAAAGAATTGAAGGAATAGTTTATATCTGTAGTATGGGAATATTTACCTTCTGTCATAATATACTTAAATTGCCTGGTATTATTGTACTCCGCACCAAACATTAGAAATAATTTATGATTGATTATCAATGATTGATTTATACTAAACCCAAACCCAAAATTATCCATAGTGTTTTTATCAGATAATAAAGTCCTGTTAATTGATAAATAACATTCATTAAACTTTAGAATGGTTTTATTTTCTTGTGCATTAGAAAATACAAATAGAAACACACATTGGATTAAATATATATATCATTTTTTGACCATTATATTTTTAGTGGCTAATGTTATATTTTTATTACTACTTACTTTTAATACGTATAATCCATTATCAATATTATAGTCTTTCTTACTTTGTCAAAATAAGGTTAAGAATCAATTTTATGCAAAACCTGTGATATTATTCTAAAAAAGTTAGATGTAAGGCAATATCGCATCGCGATGTATGGACTTCGGTCTTCCGTCTTCCAGCTTTTGACTTTCCCTATACCCCAAGTATTTTGGCGTTTACACGAAATACAGCATCTACTTTCAGTTCATGGTCCGACAACAATAATTTATCGGTAACGGTATTCACCCTTAAATTAATTTCATCTTTTTTAATGAATTCCTGAAAATCCTCGTTGCTTAATTCAAGTTCGATTGTATTTCCTGCATCATTGGGGATATCATTATTCCAGCCCAACAGCATTTCGTCAAGCCCATCGGCATTAAGATAAATATTAATTGAGTTCAGAAAAGAGAAATCGGCATTGGCAGGTGAGATAATGCTAAGTTTCAGTTTCTTGATTTTTATTTCTTCTACAAGGTCCTTTCGTGTGTCGTTAATCTCAAAAGTAGATTCCGAGTTGGTTGATATTTCAGGCGTAAACACATTAAAGGGTAAATTTATCCCAATTGCCGATGGTATTACAATTTCATCGGAGTAATCAATATCAAAAATAGTTAGCTTATCTATTGCATTACAGCCCTGTATCAGTATTGCTAATATCAGTATGCTTGTTGTTTTGTAAAAATTTCCAATTAGATTACTCATAATGCTTATTTTTTAATTTAACTTCGGACTTCCGACTTCCGACTTCCATCTTCAGGCTTATGATATTTTGTCAACAATTTCGCGAATAGTAATTCCATCGTCCTGGAGGATTACCATCTGGATTTTGAACTTTTCGAGGAGGTCCTTAGCTTTTGGGCCAAAATCGCCTGAAATTACTTTACCAATACTTAGTTCGACCATTTTTTCTGCAGCTTTTGTTCCTGCCCCGCCTTGTGCGTTGGCTTGCAGGTTTTCGTGAAATTCAAGTTTGCCGCTTTCATTGTCGAACAAACAAAACCATGCTGCTCTGCCAAATCGCAAATCGAATTTAGAATTTTCAGAATTCCCTGTCGATGTTATTACTGTTTTCATATTTTTATTTATTTAATGATTCTACATTATCTGATTTACAAATAGGGCAAAGCATTTCGTTTGCCGGGCTTGGAATTGTAAAACGTGCATGACATTCACTGCACATAAACCATGTTTTATCAAGCTGTACATTGCCATATACCGATTTAATTTCTTTTGTTTCGACCAGGGCAAGAGCAATTTTCCGTCTTGCCGATTCGTAAATGCGTGCAAATGTTGGTCGCGAAATCCCCATCAGCACACATGCCTCTTGATGGTTCATAAGATCGTAATCGGCCAGTTTTATTGCTTCATACTCTTCGTAAAGCAGATCAACCGATCCTGTACTTTCATCAGAACAACCAAAAGGCCGGTATCCCCTGAAACGCGGCGGCGCAACAACTCTCCTTAATCTTTTCCGTCGTGGCATATTAAAATTTTAAGACTGCAAAGATATTGAGAATATTCTCGCAATGAAAATTATTTTGATATTTTTAAGAAAATACTTACAAGATAAAAGAAGCAAGACACATGATGTTGGGCCAAGCGAAATCCCGAAAGTGGGGCGCGAAGGTATTGGGCAGTGATGATGAAAAAAAATCGGGTAGACATTTTTAAAGACTACCCGAAAATATATTGACGTAAAATATCATGTAAATCCAGTTTGCTTTAAAAAGGTTTACCGGACTTTAACTATTTAGGCTTAGGAATTTTGACTTTAGTAAAAAGCAATACGCATCCTCAGGCTTATCGCTGACCGGCCAAATCTGATGCATCTTTTACAACTGCATTTTTATCAACCTTTAGTTTAACATCGTCGCCACAGTCGATAACAATTGATGCCTCTTTTACCTCAATAATTTTCCCGTAAATACCACCGGTGGTAACTATTTTATCACCTTTACCAAGCTCGTTGCGGAAATTGGTAAGTTCTTTTTGCTTTTTCATTTGCGGCCTAATCATGAAGAAATAAAATACTACTACAATTAATCCAAGAAAAATGAATGTTGAATATGGACTTTGCCCTTCTTCCTGGGGCATCATTAATAAGACATTTAAGATATTTGTCATTGTTTTAAATTTATAAAAAATTAATAAAGAATATTTGCTGTAATGTTTAGTTTGGTGAGGCTGGGCTGGGTGTTGGCCAAAACTTTAATGACTTTGTTTTGATTCCCTTTGCGATTTTCGCTATTGAAGGAAACAATGATTTTCCCTTTTTCGCCCGGTTTAACGGGTTTTGTATCGTATTTCGGAATAGTGCAACCACAAGCCGCCGATACTTTTGTGAGTACTAACTTGGAGCCTCCGGTATTTGTAAAAACAAATGTATGTTCAACAATTTCGCCTTCGATAATTGCGCCAAAATTATGTGTTGTATCATCGAAAGTTATTTTCGGAAGAACGTCTTCCATTGTCTTTCCTGTTGCACTAACCGGATTTTTAATGATATCGGTGGTTATTTGTTTGTTGGTTTCGCTATTACTATTACAGGAAACCAAGGCCTGAAATATCACTAAAAACAAAATTACTATAATAAAAAACCTATTCATATCTATTCAAAAATTTGCGCAAAAATAGAATTAATTCTTTGAATACTGCAACTTTGTGATTTGTGTGCTAAATCTTATCCTATAGCTATCGGATTTGTGGTGCTGATGGTTTGATTTAATTTGATATATCCTGAAAATACAAATTCTGCAGGCCCGCTGAGCCAGATGTTGGTAAATAGCAGGTTCTTATTTTGAGAAGCTTTTTTTGTTTCGGTACATGAAAACTTTACGGATAAATTTCCGCCTTTTGTTTGAACAGAAAAGTTATCGGTTGATGGCCTGTTTTTTATATAGCTTGAAATTGCTGCAGCAACAACACCTGTACCACAGGATAAAGTTTCGTTTTCAACACCACGTTCATAAGTATATACTTTAATAATCCCTGTTTCAATTTCATCTACAAAATTCACATTGCAACCATCGGGCGAAAATTCTTTGTGATAACGAATATTCCTGCCTTCAACGAAAACATCAAGTATATCTGCGTTATCAACAAAAGTTACATAATGAGGCGAACCGGTATTCAAATAGTAGCCATTTAGGGTTTTTCTTATTGTAGTAACATCCAACATTTTTAGGTCAACAATTCCTTTTTTGTTTATAGAGGCTTCGTGTACCCCGTCAACAGCCATAAATTTTGTGCTATTAGTAAAAAGCCCCTGCATTTTTGCAAAGGCCACCATGCAGCGGCCACCATTTCCACAAAGGCTGGCTTCTGCCCCGTCAGCATTAAAATATCGCATTTCGAAATCAAGATTATCATGGTTTTCTAATAGCATCAAACCATCGGCACCTATTCCAAATCGTCTGTTGCATAAATATGCAACTTGCTTTTTCGAAAGATTATATTCTAATCCCCGGTTATCAATAATTATAAAATCGTTTCCGGTGCCCTGATATTTAAAGAAATCTATTTTCATTTTAATTTGTTTGCTGATTTCTGCTTGCTCAATTTCCCCGTTACTTTGTTTATTAGTTGCCCTATTGTCCTTTTTTTTATCTGATGTTTTACATAGCATCTCTCACTTATTGCCTTTTAACGTTTGCCTATATTACTGAAAAACAAGTCTTATTGCTAATATCCCTGCAATGGCAAGCACAAACCATTTCCATTGAAATACCGGTTTTTCTACTTCTTCAACAATCATTACTTCTGTAATAAGTTTCGAGGTACGAAAAATTGGAATAATAATTACTACCATCGAAAAGTAAATTATCAATTCGTAAAATCTTATTTCGGGCAGGAAAATTAAAATTATCAGCAAAAAACCAAAAAACCAGGTTTTAAGCCCTGCATTTAAAAGCCAATATTGCCTGTTTATGGGGTTGCTTGCATAAGGATAGGTCGAACATTCTAAAAAGAAAACGCTGGAAGTTGAGCCAACAAGGTAAAGCATGGCAATAAATACAAGTCCAAAAATAAGCTGAACAAAAGTTGGTATCCCCATCCAGGCAAGAGCAAACCAAATGCCCTGCTCGGTGGCCACCCCTCCAATAAATGACGAAAAACAGAAATTCATTGCATGGAAAAAACTCCACATAAGGAATACTTTGGCAAAACCCGGATCGGCACGAAACAAACCTTTAAGCCTGGATAATAAACCGGCCAATACAAAAGAAACAAATGGTCCCATGTAAAAAATTACAATTAACGAATCGACAGTCCATTTTACCGACTCTTCGTTTATTTTATAGTCGACTTTATAATATTTTATACTTGCGTCGATACCAAAGCTCTTGGCAGTTATATATGTTACAATCAAGTTTACCATGTAAATAAATACGAAGGCTAACAAAAAAAATGTAAGCGAATTGCCAAAACTTGTCCAACGTTGCCTGGCATCAACTATTTCCGATTCGTTTATTTTCATTGCTTATTTAAAATTCAATATAAATTATCATACAATAGCTCCCATTGTTTTTGTTCTTTTGCTTTTGAGTGGCCAAAACTAAACAAAATGCTGTTAACATTTGTTAAATGCTGGCGTAGAATAAAACACTTGCTGTATTGTTTTCGTTATGTCGTAAATTTGTAAATAATAAATCATTCAATAAAACATGAAAGCGAAACAATTTTTTGGCACATTATTAATTGCCTCACTTGTTAGTATATCTGCCATTGTTATTTATTCTAAATTCGATGTAACAGAAATACGTGAAGTAGC